>JAYUAJ010000383.1:0-3646 GCA_043741375.1 Hyphomicrobiaceae bacterium
GGTGCCTGGCGCTGACCTACAGCCGCGAGGTCGATTGATTGGTGACTAGGCGCGACCCCTCACATTCAACATCACCGCCGCCCACATCCCCCCTACCCCGCCGCCTTCATCCCCCGCTCCACGCCCGGCCGGCTGGCCACATCGCGGCGCCAGCGCGTGATGTGCCTGAATTCCGCAAACTTCTCGTGCTCGAACGTCTCGGCCATGGGAAACGCCAGAATGTCGGCGAGCGAGAAGGTTTCGCCCGCGAGCCATTTGTTGGTGGCGAGACGGTCGTCCATGAACTTGTACAGCCCCACGATGCGGTCCTTGATGACGGGACGGGCGGCCGGCATCTTGGGCTCGCTGCGATCGGCCAGCAGGAAGGCGAAGCCCATGCCGGGCGAGAGGTCGGTGGCCTGGAACATCAGCCACTCATTTACACGGGCGCGGCTAAGCGGGTCAGCGCCGTAGAGCCGGCCAGATTTGTCGGCGCAATATTGCATGATCGCAACCGACTGGGTGAGCACGAACGGGCCGCCTTTGGCGTCCCCCCCTTTTGGCTCAGAGTCGACGATGGTCGGCACGCGTCCGGTTGGGTTGAGCTTCAGGTACTCGGGTGTCTTCGTGTCGCCAGCCTGGAAATTCAGTTTCTTCACCTGGTAGGGCAGGCCCGACTCTTCCAGCGTGATGGTCACGCGCTGCGCATTGGTGCCGCCGGCGATGTAAGCGTCGATCATGGGGTGTCTCCTTGGGGTCGGAAGTGCGGTGGTCCGTAGGGTGGCGCTGAGCGCTCTTCAGCGAAGCCCACCGTCTGCCCGTGAACGGTGGGCTTCGCGAAGAGGCTCAGCGCCACCCTACGGTTCGATTGGGTCCGGCCGCTTTGTTCACCCTATCTGCGGGGATGGCAAGCCTCTTGCCCAGGATCGATCCACCGTCCTCGCCAAATGCGTCCCTCCCCCACGGCGGGGAGGGGCCAGGGGTGGGGGGCCGCCGCGCAATCGGTCTTAGACTTTAGCGAGCTGATCAAGCATGTCGCTCCATCGGCGTTTCGCCCAGCTCTGCACCCCATCCCTAACCCTTCCCCGTCAAGGAGAAGGGGATTCGAGCAGTGTGTTTTCGGACATAATATGGCAGAGCCGACGCAAAGGCGCTCTTGCCTTCTCCGCGTCTCCAGACCAGTCTCGCCGCCATGAGCACAACACCTGATCCCATCGTCCTCGGGCTCGATATCGGCACCTCGTCCGCCAAGGCGGTGCTGGTGGACGGGAGCCAGGATATCGTCGCCAGCGCGTCGCTGCCGTTGGACATCTCGCGGCCGCATCCCGGCTGGTCGGAGCAGGCGCCGGCGAGCTGGGTGGCGGCGACGCGGGGCGTGTTCCGGGCGCTCAAGGACGCTTCGCCCGAGGCTTTTTCCCGCGTGAAATCCATCGGGCTGAGCGGGCAGATGCACGGGGCGGTGGTGGTGGATGCAGCGGGGAAACCCCTGCGCCCGGCCATTTTATGGAACGATTCCCGCGCCCATGCCGAATGCGCGGAATTGCTCCAGGCGTTTCCTGAACTTCCGCACGTAACTGGCGTGCCGCCAATGGCCGGCCTCACGGCGCCAAAGCTGCTCTGGTTGAAAAAGAACGAGCCAGACCTGTTCCGCGCCATCGCCAAAGTTCTGCTGCCCAAGGATTTTGTGCGCCTGGCGCTAACCGGCGAGTACTGCACGGACATGTGCGATGCGGCGGCGTCGCTGTGGCTGGACGAGGCCGCGCGGGCCTGGTCAGAGCGGGCTGTGGCCGCTAGCGGCCTGACCATGGCGCAGATGCCGCGCGTGATCGAGGGGACGGAGGTTTCCGGCGTTGTCCGGCCCGAGCTGTGTGAAGACTTCGGCTGGAGCCCCGGCGTCGTGGTCGCCGGCGGCTCGGGCGATTCAGCGGCCGGCGCGGTGGGCCTTGGCGCGCTCGAAGATGGCGACGCCTTTCTCTCGCTCGGCACCTCGATCCAGCTGTTTGCCACCACGGCCACCTACCGGCCGCGCCCGGAAACGCTGGTGCATGCTTTTGCCCACTGCGTGCCCAACCGCTGGTTCCAGCAGGCCGCGATGCTGAACGGGGCGAGCGCGCTCTCCTGGATCGCGAGCGGGCTCGGCCGCGCGGGCAATGTCGAGGCGCTGCTGGCCGAGGTGGAAGCCGCCCCGCCCCCGACGCCGGCCGAAGCCGAACTGCTGTTCCTGCCCTATCTCACCGGCGAGCGCACGCCCCACAACAATCCGCACGCGAGAGGCGTGTTCTTCGGGCTGGGCGCTGAAACCACCGGCCTCGACATGACCCGCGCGGTGCTGACGGGCGTGGCCTACTCCATCCGCGAGGCGCGCGAGGTTTTGCACGCAGCGGGTACGCCCCTCGAAACGGTGGGGGCCATCGGCGGCGGCACGCTCAGCCGCTATTGGATGCAGATCATCGCCGATGTGTCGGGGCTAAAACTGTCGCGGCTGGAGGGGACGGAGTTGGGGTCGGCCTTCGGCGCGGCGAGGCTGGCGCGCATCGCGCTCACGGGGGAAAGCGTGGCGTCGGTCTGCCTGAAGCCGCCAGTCGCCGACCGCTTTTTGCCCGATCCGGCTTTGGCGGATCGCTACGCGCGCGGCTTTGCCCGCTACCGCCGCCTCTACGCCGCCGTGAAATCGGAGTTTCCCCCGGTGTCAGGGGCGCCGCGCAGCCGGCCTGACACCGGGTCGGGCGCGATGAACGCTGGATGAACGGTTCCGTCATCTATTGTTCACCTCAGTGAGCCGCAGACTCGCAGCAGAACCGCTAACTGGGAGTACCCCCATGATCATGCTGCGCTCCACAAGTCTGTTGCTCAGTCTCTGCATCGCCACGTCGGCCGCACTGGCCGCCGGTGGGACGTCCTCGACGCCAACCCCGACGCCAAATGTGACAATCGTAAAGCCGAAGCCGAAAAAGCCTGCCGCCGTTGTGATCGTCCCGGCGAAGAAACCCACCGTTGCGGTCGTGACCGCGCCAGCCATGAAGCCGGTGGTGGCCGCCAAGAAAATCGCACCCGTCAAGACCAGCATCGCCGCGATCGCCCCGATCGTTGACGATTGGGCCAAAACCTTCGGTGATCTCGGCCCCGCCTACATCAGCGCGGTCCGGCTGGCCAAGGCCGACAAATACCAAGACACCATCAAGGCCATGCAGGCGCTCAATAAGCCGGACGATCCGCGCATAAACAATTGGATCGGCTATTCCTTGCGCAAGATGGGCAAGGTCGATGAGGCGATGCCCTTTTACGACAAGGCCCTGAAGGCCGCCCCCAATTTCACGCCCGCGCACGAATACCTCGGCGAGGCCTACGTTCAGATGAAGGACGCCGCCAAAGCCAAGGACCAGTTGGCCCAGATCGAGACGCTGTGCGGGAATAAGACGTGCGAGGAATATATGGATCTGAGCGCAGCGATTGCGAAGGCGAAGCTGTAGCGGCTCCGGTGTCAGGCGCCGCAAGACCCAAAACTCTCGCAACAACTGCGATTTGACGCCTGGCACCCCGTGAGCCCGATACTGGCGCCATCTACCCCTCCATCGCCTCTAGCTCATCGATCAGCCGTTCGATCACGGATAATCCCATCTGCCAGAACTCTGGCTTGCTGGCGTCCAGCCCGAAGGGCGCCAGCAGT
>JAYUAJ010000384.1:0-3645 GCA_043741375.1 Hyphomicrobiaceae bacterium
GCGCAAAGATAATTTGGGCATTTTTTAAGTCAAAAATATCAATCTTGGCCGGTGTCTTTATACCCGACGGAATAGTCAAACTTATCAGCACTGGCGTTATCTGCAAGTTTGTGATGCGACCAAATACAGTCGTAGATAGTAGAGGACGTCCCTGCCTCGATAAGGTCAATTCGCCGTTCTCGATGGAGACCGAAACCGCGCCAGCCGGTGATGACATCGGTCCAACCGTTTGCTCCACGCCGTCATTTTTCAGGCTCCAGCCTGACCAGGGGCTGGCATCCATGACTTCGGCAACGGCCATCGCGGGCATGAGCACGCCCCAACTGTAAAAGCCGTCCGTGTCCGGCTGGTCCAGCACATCGCCGGTTGCGCTGTTGTAGTTCTCGGCACACAGCCGGTTCGCCTCCCAGGGCCGGCTAAATAGCGCCCAGCTCTTGGCGGCTAGCGCCGATGCTTCGGCCTCGAAGCCGTAGCGGCGCAGGCCCTGCCACACGGTCCAATTCAGCGGTGGCCAAGTGCGGCCGCGCCAATAGACATTGTCGTGATAGGCGGGGTCGGAGCGGCTGACGGACGGCAGGCCACAATCCCCGCCAAAACTTTTGGGATCGGACAAATGTTGCAGCAGCCGCTTGGCCTGTTCAGGACTGGCTGCACCGCACAACAAGGGCCAGAAGCTGGTCGGAGTGACACTGCGCGCAAAAGCTCCGCTCCAGAGCTTGTTGGCAAAGATAGCGCGCGACTGGTCCCAGAACTCGGCAGCGATGCGTGCCTTCAGTTTGGCGGCTTCAGCCTCCAGTTGCGCGCCAATGTCGGCAGCCCCAAGTTCGCGGGCCATAAGGGCCAGCATTTCGGCATCGAGCGCCAACATGGAATTCAGCCCGACGTCCCATTGATTGAGCGTCCCGGTAGCCTTGTCCAGCCGCGCGCCGTCGTGCATGGGCGAGTTGTCCATGCTGGACTCGTCCCGCGCCCCGATATTGGTGCCGCGATAAAGACCCGTCCCGACGGCCGAGTTGCCGAACGACACAAGTCCGGACGCGTAGCCGTCGCGATGCGTCCACCACCAGCGGTGATTGCGCAGCAGGGACGCGAACGCCGCTTCCAGCGTCGGCCGCGAACCGTTGCGAAGATAGGAGAGCCAAGTCAGGAACGCGCCGATCGGCAACTGATTGCGATCGATCCAGGCGTCCTTGGCCGTGATCAGGCATGGCAGATTGCCTTGCGGTGTCTGGCCGGAGAGCCAAACCGCCTGATTCTCGCGGCCCTGCTCCTCGTCCAGCCAACCGGCAAGATACGCGGCATACTGCTGGTCATTCAGCCAGACGCCGAAGCCGCCAAATTTTTCCTGGTTCCAATTGCGCGAAATACTGACATAGGGCCGGCGGTTGATCTTGTCGAAGACGGTGTTCCAGCCGAGCACGTCGCGTATGGCCGAAAGGGCTTGGGAGGCTGGCGCCGGCGCGGCCGGGACGAACCCCTGCGATTGCGGCGGCGCGGCAAGCATTTCGGCCACCCGTTCGCGCGCCAATTTGGCGTCGTCGCGGATGGCGATGGCGAACCGAAACTCCGGCATTTCTTCGAGGTGATAGCGCAACGCCATTACGGCGCCCGTGGTCGCCCGCGAAGCCAAATGCCAATAGCCGTTCTGCTCGTATTCAGCGCTGAGGCCCTGAAGGTTCTCATGCGCGGTCACCAGCAACGGCGGCTCAAAGCCACGCACCGCCACATGGCGGTGGCCAAAAGCAGCGCTGAGCGTCGCCGTCTCGGGATCGTACGTCCACGGCACGTTATCCTCAGACGACAGTGCGATCACCATCCAGAAGCGCAGGCCCCATTCGCCGAGCTTGGTCGCCTTCCAATGGCCGATGAGATCGAACGGACCCGCCTTGTCATAGCCAAAATCCAACGCCGTGCCGGCATGACTCAATCCCATCCGGACGCGCGAGGCGTCAACCGAACGCTCACCAAACCGCAGCCCCGGACCCGGCGGAAAGAACGTCGCCCGCTTCGTGCTCGCCGCGTAAGCCATCGGCGTCACGCGCAGGCCCAGCGGCAAAAACACCATTTCTGCCGGACGCTCGCCATCCCAGGTGTTCCAGGCCCGCTCAATCGGGATGGTCGTGTGCTTTAAAAGATCAGCCATCAGATCATCCTTCAAGCGCCACGGTCTGACCGGCGCTCCAGGCCAGCGTCACCGCCACGCCGTTCGCCAAAAGCTTGCCCGAAGAATTCTGCACGAACGCTAGCATCGGATCAGGCCCTGCGGCCGGGCAGCCGATGCGGTAGGTGACGCTGTCGCCACTGTAGATGGCCTGCAGGACCGTGCCCTTCAGCCGGTTTACCAGGTCGCCAGGCAGTTTGGCGCCATCGGCCACAACGGTGATCTTCTCGGGCCGCACCGCAACCTTGCTGGCGCCGGGCGTCGCCGCAACGATCAGCGTTCCATCCGCCAACTGAACGCCCATGCCCTCGGGCTTACCTTGCAAAATGTTTGCATCGCCCAGGAACTTTGCGGCGAACACGTTGCATGGCCGTTCGTACACGTCTTGTGGCGGGCCGACCTGAACGATGCGACCCTGATCGAGAATGGCGATGCGGTCGCTGAGGGTCAGTGCCTCTTCCTGGTCGTGTGTGACGAAGATCGTCGTGATGCCCATGGAGCGCTGGATCTGGCGCAGCTCTACCTGCATCTCCTGGCGCAGCCGGCGGTCAAGCGCGCCGAGCGGCTCATCGAGCAGCAGCACCTTTGGTCGCGTCACCAGAGCCCGCGCCAGGGCCACGCGCTGTTGCTGGCCGCCTGAGAGTTGCGCCGGTTTTCGCGCCTCGTAACCGGAAAGCTGAACCAACTCCAACATCTCGGCGACGCCCTTGTCCGCTTCGGCTCGCGAGCCGCCGCGCGCTTCCACACCGAAGGCGATGTTGTCGCGCACCGACATGTGCGGGAACAGCGCGTAATTCTGGAACACCATGCCGATATCGCGCTTGTTCACCGGCACGTCATCGACGCGCGTAGCGTCGATTTGGATCGTTCCGGCGTCGGGAATGACAAAGCCGGCGATGGCGCGCAGCAGCGTGGTCTTGCCGCTGCCCGATGGGCCGAGCAGGCAGAACAATTCTCCGTCTGCGAAGGTTATCGAGACATCATCGAGCGCGGCCGTCGCGCCATAGCGCTTCACGACGTGCGAGACGTCCACTGTGGTCATCGCGTCTCGCCCCCAAAACGGTAGAAGCGCGCGACGCCCAGGAAAAGCGCGCTGGAAATCAGGATAAGGATGGTCGCGATGGCGTTGATCTCGGGTGTAAAACCCTTGCGGATGGCGGTGTAGATTTCCACCGGCAGCGTCTGGAAGCCGGGCGAGGCGAGAAAGTAGGAGATGACGAATTGGTCCAGCGAGACGGCGAAGGCGAACAGTCCTGCGGCAATCACTCCGGGGGCGATGAGCGGGAAAGTGACGCGACGGAACGTGTACCATGCATTGGCGCCGAGGGTGGCGGCAGCTTCTTCATATTGAGTTCCGTGCCCTGCTAGACGCGCGCTGACGACGATGATGACGTAAGGCAGCGAGAGGGCCACATGACCCAATAGCAGGGAGTGCAAGCCACGCCCAATCCCGGACCAGAACACCAGGACGAGCATCGAGGTTC
>JAYUAJ010000385.1:0-3644 GCA_043741375.1 Hyphomicrobiaceae bacterium
CGGAATAATGTTCTCAGCGCCCAGCACCACGGGGCCGTCATAGGCGGGCTTCTTGCCGGCAGGCGCAGGCGCGGCCGGGATTTCGGCGCGGAAACCTTCGACGTGCGTTGCGATCTGCGGGAACTCCGAAACGGTCAGGCTGTCGCCGTCGGCGAGCACGACGGCGCGGAATACGGCGTTCTCAAGCTGGCGCACGTTGCCCGGCCATGTATACGTCGTCAGCAGCTCGACGGCGTCATCGTCGATCTGTGCGATGCGTTTGCCTTCCTCGGCGGCGAACTGCGTCAGGAAGTGACGCGCGAGTTCAGGAACATCGCTCAGGCGCTGGCGCAGCGGCGGCACCCAGACCGGGAACACGTTCAGGCGATAGTAGAGATCCTCGCGGAATTTGCCGTCTTTCACGAGCTGGATCATGTCGCGGTTGGTCGCCGAGATCAGGCGGAAGTTCACCTTCACGGGGCGCTTGGAGCCGACCGGGTCGATCTCACCTTCCTGCAGCGCACGGAGCAATTTAACCTGCACGTCAAGCGGCAACTCGCCAACTTCGTCGAGGAATAGCGTGCCGCCGTCAGCTTCCTGGAATTTTCCAATGCGCCTGTCCGAAGCACCGGTGAACGAACCCTTTTCATGCCCGAACAATATACTTTCGACCAAATTCTCCGGGATGGCGCCACAGTTGACGACCACGAACGGTTTTCCCGCGCGCTCGCTTTCGCCCTGGATGGCGCGGGCGATCAGCTCCTTGCCGACGCCGCTCTCGCCTTCGATCAGCACCGGGATGTTCGATCCCGCCGCGCGCTTGCCGAGGTTGACGACGCGCGCCATCACCTCACCATGGGCGATCAGATCGCCGAAGCTCAACGTGCCCTCGGCCTTGCGTTTTATGCGCGTGATTTCCACCGCCAGCGCTTCAATCTTGAGCGCGTTCTTGATGGAGACTTCCAGCCGTTCGGAGCTCACCGGCTTGATGACGTAATCGACGGCGCCGGCCCGCATGGCGTTGATGGCCGAATCGATCGATCCGTGGGCAGATTGCACAATCACAGGCGGCATCACGGGCAGCCGGCGCAGGCGCTCAAGCACCGCCATGCCGTCCATGCCGGGCATGACCATATCGAGCAGCACGAGGGAGAATTGGGCGCCTTCGGAGCCTTCGAGCACCGTCAGGGCCTGCTCGCCGCCGGCCACCGAACGCGTCTCGTAACCGCAGCGCTTCAGCGTCTCTTCGAGAATGCGGCGCTGGATCGGATCATCATCAACAACAAGTACGCGCTGTGCCATGGGGGCCACTCAACTCTACGCTACCAAACAACTGGGTACGGAGCCGACTGGCCCCTTGTCCGCCGGTTAACGACCGGTCGAACTTGGGATCATATTGACCTCGAACGGTAAACAAGCCGTTTCGCCTTGCGTCTATTTTTGCGCGGTGTGATTTTCATCGGGGGCAGCGTCGTTGGCAGCAAACGCCAACACAGATGATCATACTTGGGGTGAATTCTCAGGCCTCGGCGATCTTCGTCCCCCTCCCCCACCGCGGGGAGGGGCTAGGGGTGGGGGGAGTGTCTTGAACGGGACCCAACAACGTGTCCTGTTGAGCCAGTCCGCCAAACCATCGGCAATCCGCCTGGCCCTTCACCCCATCCCCAACCCTTCCCCGTCAAGGGGAAGGGAATCCGTCTGGTGCGTGTCTAGGTAAAGCGCTCTCCTTCAAGATGGGAGCGTCGCCGCCTTGCCTTGAAACGACGGGCAAAGCGGGTTACCTCGCGGGGTATGATTTTTGCTCCGATGAGAGGATCCAACAAAAAATGACTAAGACCTCCCTAAGCACCGCCTCTTTCGCCGCCGCCGCCGAAGCGGGACAATCTGTTGACAGCAAACTCGGCACGATGCCGGAATGGCAGTTGTCGGATCTTTATCCTGGCGCCGAGGCACCGGAGCTGGCGCGCGATCTGGAGGCGGGCAGCGCTGGCGCCCGTGGATTGAAGGCGCATTGCCAAGGCAAGCTTGCCGAACTTGCCGCCACTGATCCCAAGGGCCTCGCCGCCACGATCCGCAGCTATGAAAAGCTCCAGGATATGCTCGGCCGCATCGGCTCCTTTCCAGGCCTGCTCCACTACGGCGACACCGCCAATCCGGTGATTACGAAATTTTTCGGCGACATGCAGGAGCGGTTGACCAATATCGGTACGGATCTTCTGTTCTTCACGTTGGAATTGAACCGCATCGACGACGCCGTGATCGAAAAAGCCATGGCTGGCGAACCGTCGCTCAACCACTACCGCCCCTGGATCGAGGACCTGCGCCGCGAAAAGCCCTATCAGCTCGACGATAAGCTGGAGGAATTGTTCCACGAGAAATACCAGACCGGCCGCGGCGCGTGGAACCGGCTGTTCGATGATACGATGACCGGCCTGACGTTTATAGTCGATGGCGAGGAGCTGACGCTCGAACCGGCGCTCAACCTGTTGTCCAACCCGCTCGAACCCAAGCGCCGGGCGGCGGCCGAGGCGATCGCTGACGTGCTGCAGGAGAACGCGCGCCTGTTCACGCTGGTGACCAACACGCTGGCCAAGGACAAGGAGATCTCCGATCGCTGGCGCGGATTTAAAGATGTCGCTGATGGGCGACATCTCTCCAACGCCGTCGAGCCGGAGGTGGTGGCCGCGCTGGTGGAAGCCGTGCGATCGAAGTATCCGGCGACCGCGCATCGCTATTACGCCATGAAGGCGAAGTGGATGGGCATGAAGAAGCTCTCGCACTGGGACCGCAACGCTCCGCTCCCGGACCGTCCCGAGCGCACCATCGCCTGGGACGAGGCCAAAAGCACCGTGCTTGGCGCATATCGGTCCTTCGCACCGCGGATGGCCGACATCGCGGGCGAATTTTTCGATAAGAACTGGATCGACGCCCCGGTGCGTCCTGGCAAGCGCTCGGGCGCCTTCGCGCATCCGACGGTGCCGTCGGCGCATCCCTACGTGCTGCTCAACTATCAGGGCAAGGCGCGCGATGTCATGACGCTCGCCCACGAGTTGGGCCACGGCGTGCATCAGGTTCTGGCGAACGCGCAGGGGCCGCTGATGGCGCCGACGCCGCTGACTTTGGCCGAAACCGCGTCCGTCTTCGGCGAAATGCTAACCTTCAAGGCGCTGCTGGTCGAGGCCAAGGACAAGCGCGAGAAGAAGGCGCTGATCGCCTCCAAGGTGGAGGATATGATCAACACCGTGGTGCGCCAAGTCGCGTTCTATTCCTTCGAGCGCAAGGTGCATCTGGCCCGCCGCGAGGGCGAATTGACGTCGGACGCGCTTGGCAAGATGTGGATGGAAGTGCAGGTCGAAAGCCTCGGCCCCGCAGTGGATCTCAAGCCCGGCTACGAGACCTTTTGGGCCTATATCCCGCACTTCATCCATTCGCCGTTCTATGTCTACGCCTATGCCTTCGGCGACTGCCTGGTGAACAGTCTGTACGCTGTCTATGAAAAGTCCGACCAAGGCTTCGTCGACAAATATTTCGCCATGCTGCAGGCCGGCGGCACGAAGCACCACACGGAACTGCTGGCGCCCTTCGGGCTGGACGCCAGCAAGCCAGAGTTCTGGCAGATGGGATTATCCGTGATCGAACGGCTGATCGATGAGCTAGAGGCGATG
>JAYUAJ010000386.1:0-3642 GCA_043741375.1 Hyphomicrobiaceae bacterium
GGCCGCCTTCCGCAAGCGCCTCGAAGCCCAGAACGTGCAACTCCTCGACGCGCCGCGCGGTTTTGAGAGCAACGGCCTGTGGTTCCGTGACCATGACGGCAATCTGGTCGAGGTTCGCGTCACGGAGAAAACGTCGCCCTCGGACAAATCGGTGGTCGACAATTCATCGACCGCCGCCGGCGTGCGCTCGATGCCCGGACGGTCGGCGGCGCCCCTTGTGCAGCCGCGCCGCCTAGCCCACGTACTGCTGTTCACCCGCGACGTGCTGAAGGCGATAGAATTCTACAGCCGCGTCGTCGGCCTGCGCCTGTCGGACCGTTCCGGCGACGTCATCGCTTTCATGCACGGCATCCACGGCAGCGATCACCACATCGTCGCCTTCGCCAAATCGAACGCGCCCGGCCTGCATCATTGCAGCTGGGACGTAGGTTCCATCAACGAGATCGGCCTCGGCGCCATGCAGATGGCCGACAAAGGGTTTTCCGCCGGCTGGGGCATGGGCCGGCACGTCCTCGGCTCCAACTTCTTCCACTATGTCCGCGACCCCTGGGGCAGCTACTGCGAATACTCGTCCGACATCGACTTCATCCGCGCCGACCAGGAGTGGGACACCGGCGACCACCCCGGCCACGATTCGATCTACATCTGGGGCCCGGTGGCGCCCAAGGACTTCGTGCATAATTATGAGGGCGATTGAGTCTACTGTGCGGATAATCCAATGGTAAGATTGTGGAAAACAGTCTATAACAACACTTAAACGGTGGCATAGCTGGAAGCTATACGACCCAACACAACTGTATACGAAGCTATAACGACTGTGTGCGACGCAATGCGACATGAACATGGTTCCTTGCGACGCAAGGCGACGGTGCGCGACAAGACAGTATACGTCAGGAGGCCGGTTTCAGGAGCGGCAGGCTATGCAGATCGGGAATGGTTAGCGCGGCCGGCATATCGGGGTATTCGTCGGGCGCATGGCTGCGGTTGAGCCACATCGCGCTGAAGCCGAACGCCGAGGCGCCCGCCACGTCCCAACGGTTCGAGGACACAAACGTGATCTCCTCGCGCGCGGCGCCAAATTTGGTCATGGCGAGCCGGTAAACGCGGCTGGAGGGCTTGAAGATGCCGACCTCGTGAGCGCTCAAGATGTGGTCGACCAGCCCGTCGATTCCTGCCGCCCGCGCCGCCTTGTCCAGCATGTCCGGGTCGCCGTTGGAGAGGATCGCGATGCGCGAGCGCTGCTTGCGCAGGGCCGCCAGGGCGTCCTTGACGTCGGGATAGGCGCCCAGTTCCTCATAGGCCGCCATCAGCTTTTCCGCCAGGCCCGGAGCGCCAACGCTGGTCGCAGCCATGGCGTAATGTAGCCCTAATTTCAATAACTTACGGAAGGTTTCCGGCTTTCCGGCTATGGAATGGATCCAACTGTATTCCAGCGTCTTGATGCGCCACAGCTCGGACAAACGCTGCGCCTCGGGGCCGATCTCGGTGGCAAGGCGCGCGGTTGCCGAGTGCACGTCAAAAAGCGTGCCGTAGGCATCAAAGACATGGATCGTCTGGGCCATTGCCGCCGCTTCCTTCACCGATGGTTAAGGGCTTTGCCGTAGGATCGATGCTCGGTCAACCTGATTTCCAGTATGGTGTGTTTGATGAGCAAGGCCGGATTTGCCGCCGATATTCACAAAGTTGCCGACATCGACAAGCGGCTGGCCCTGTTTCTGGGCGTCGCCTTCCTGTTCGTCTGGGTGGTGGCGATCAACATCGGCCTGCACGATTTGGCGCCGCGCTGGTTCCTGCGCGATTTCGACTGGCTGACCAACGACGACATCCCCACCACGTTCCTCAGCATGGCCTTCGCCAGCCTGATCGCGGCGGCGGGGATCTGGGTTTTCAGCGGCAACGGCGACAAGCTCTATCACATTGATGCCTCCGGCATCGAGCGCAACGGTGTGTTCGCGAACCGGCAGTATCGCTGGGCCGATTTCGAGCGCCTGGATCGTGAAGTGTCGCAGATGGTGCTGCACATCAAGCCGGCGGCGCGCGCCGGTGCCGGGCCAAAGAAGTTGATTTTCGACATCTCCAAGCTCGACTGCTCGGGCCCGCAGCTGGAAGCGCTCCTGGTCCACTATCGCCCGGACCTGTACCGCACCCGGAGCCTCGTGGGCTGAGATGCTCGCCACGGCCTGCCACTGTCGCCATGCGTTGCCTTCCGTCCAGTTATCGTACTGTTTTGGTTGGGTTAAAGTCGCCCAAAATACGGTCCCGCATCACGCCGACCGCCGTCGCGTCTGACTGCTGGGTTACGGATGTTCGAGGCCTGTTCGAGTCGTTAATTCCGTATGCGTCATACGTGACGAACGGCATCGTAAATTCGGCAATGGATCACGCTGCCACACATTTCGTATTTCAGCAGGATAGCACTGGCGCCAAGTACGACTCGGTATTGGTCGCATTAAGTGGACGGCGGGCTTCGCAAAGATGCTCAGCCCACCCTACGTGTAACTCCAGCCCTGGGGATAATGTCCCCTCTCCATCGCTTCTTAAGCGGCCCAACTGGGGCCGCAGCCGATGGAGATCCCGGGCCGCGCCCAGGATGACAATTTTGGCTCAGTGCACCTGCGCAGTGCAAACGCAAACCAGTGTCGATCTGATCCAGCGGCAAGTCCTGCGCGCGAACGATCATGCGGAGCCTGCGTAGCGCATCCAGACCGCGATAGGCGGCGGCCGGGTGGTGCGGCGTAGCTGCGGCAGCCAGACTGAGGACCGCTTCCTGATAGAGCGACGCACCCTGCCAATGGGGTGAGGCGAACGGGATACGGGTCTTTAGGCCCAGATAGGCCGCATTAAGAGTTCGTGGATCACCCCGGCAAAGAGCCAGATGGGTCTGCCAGATCACGCCCAACTCCGTGAGGCGAAGCTTGCTTGCAATGCTATCAATCAACCCGCAGCTGGTCGCGGTCCTTATGTTGTCTTGGCCAATCGCAGCCAGCGCCAGGGCCAACAAGAGGTCATCAAAATCGGCCGCCTCGGGGTTCCACGGAATGGTCGGTGGCCCGCAGTCGGCGTCGTACAGGCCCTCGCGGCGGATTGCAGCGATGTGGCATTGCGCCGATGTCAGTCTCAAGACGACGCTGTGCCCGTTGTCCGGACCGATAAGGGGGGCAAACCCCAGGTCGCTCAGTTGGCGAAGCAGTTCGTCCGGCGCGATGTCGTTGTCCGGATCAAGCGTCACAGGAATGGCGAGCTTCGATGTCGCCGTCGCGTCGGAAGCCTCTGGCTCGGGACGAAAGTTGCCCCCAAGCAGTGACTCGCTTAGCATCCAAGCCAAGCAAGCCACGCCAAACAGGGTCAGAGTCCCAATCACAGGTGTCATCCCGGATGCGCTACAGCATTCTTCATGGTGCAGTGCTGGTCCGGGATCTCCATCGGCTCCTGCCGTGGCGCAACTGGGGCAAGCGCCGATCGAGATCCCGGGTCAGCAGCGCACCGTCAAAACGCTGCACTGCGCGCGGGATGACAATGGTGGTTCGGTCCAAAAGGATATTGCCCCAGCAATTTCGGAGCAAATAGCGACCTTTTGGCCACGGCGGCGAGCCGGCGTGCCACAATTGGCCCTCAAATGCGCAGCATGGCTGGACTCGTTGA
>JAYUAJ010000387.1:0-18886 GCA_043741375.1 Hyphomicrobiaceae bacterium
TGCAGAGCGAAAGCTTGCCGAGGGCGTGCGCCTGTCGGCCATGACCAAGCCCATCCTCGGGCTCTATCACGCCCGTCCAGGCGGGCGGCTGTTCCGGCGCGTGCTGGCGGAAAAGGCTGCGCGGCCGGGCGCCGGGCTGGAGGTTTTGGCCGAGGCGATGGAGCAGGTGGAGGGGCGGGTTTACGGGCGCGACATCACAGAGGCGGACGCTGGGCGTGAATTGGCCGATGCGTCATGACGCCGGTAGAAGCAACGTCAACGGAGCAATCCATCCCCCTCACCCATCGCGCTGTGCTCGCGATGTCGGTTCCGATCATCCTCTCGAACATCACGACGCCCCTGGTCGGCGCGGTGGATACGGCCGTGGTCGGACAATTAGGCGATGCGGCCTTGTTGGGCGGCGTCGCCATAGGCGCGGTGCTGTTCCAGCTGCTGTTCTGGAGTTTCGGCTTCCTGCGAATGGGCACATCGGGCCTGACGGCGCAGGCTTTTGGCGCGGGCGATACCAGCGAGATCGCGGCGACACTTGAGCGGGCGCTGCTGGTCGCCGTTGCGCTCGGGCTCGGCCTGATCGTGCTGCAGCGCCCCATCGGCCTTCTCACACTGCCGCTGGTCGGCGGCTCGGCTGAGCTGCAGGCCGCCGCGCGCACCTACTACGATTGGCGCATCTGGGCGGCGCCCTTCGTATTCGTGAATTATGCCTTGCTCGGATGGTTCATTGGTCTGGGCGAGGCGGGCCGCGCGTTTGCGCTGCAACTCCTGCTCGATCTTGTCAACATCGGCGTGTCGATCTGGCTGGTGCTCGGCCTCAAGTGGGGCGTGGCGGGGGCGGGCGCGGCGGCGCTGGCGGCCGAAGCCGTGGCCAGTGCGGCAGGGCTTGCGCTGGCGTTCGCGGAGCTTTCCGCGCGTGGGGGACGGGCCAGCCGCGCCGCCATTCTGGCGTCCGAAAAACTCAAACGGCTGTTCGCCGTCAACCGCGACATCATGATACGGACGCTCTGCCTCCTGATCGCTTTTGCCAGCTTCACCTCCCTTGGCGCCCGCACTGGCGATGTGGCGCTGGCGGCCAACGGCGTGCTGTTCGACCTATTCGGCATCGCGGCCTATTTTCTCGACGGTTTCGCAAATGCAGCCGAGGTGTTCGTGGGCCAGGCCATCGGCGCCCGGCAGCGCCCCCGCATTTTCGACGCGATCTGGATGACGTCGCTGTGGGCGGGCGCGCTCAGCCTCTTCGCTGCGCTTTTGCTCTGGCGCTGGGGCGGCGCGGCGATCGATCTCATGACCACGTCGCCTGACGTGCGAGCAGCGGCGCGGACGTACCTGCCCTGGTGCGCGCTCACTCCGCTGGCCGGCTTTGCGGCGTTCCAGCTCGACGGCATTTTCATCGGCGCCACCCGCGGGCCGGACATGCGCAACATGATGCTGATCAGCCTTGCGGTTTTTCTTGGCCTAGCCGCCATCCTGATGCCGGCGTACGGCAACCACGGCCTATGGCTGGCGCTGATCCTGTTCTTTTTGGTGCGCGCGATCACGCTTGGCAGCCGTCTGCCGGCGCTGGTGCGCGATGCGTTGGGGTGACCCACGCGCACGGCCCGCCCCAAAATACGACATGCGGGCGCCTTATCCTCGGGCTAGAGTGCGCTCCGAATATCCGCATCCGGTGAGGGATCCTCCGCCATGCTCGCTTCCAGTTCGTCGCATCTGATGCGTGCCGCCACCTCAGTTCTGGCGCGCTTCGTCGTGTTCCTGTTCGTTATCGTCCTGGTCTGGATGACCTATGTTTATCTGTTTGCGTATTATCCTGATTTTCTGGGATGGGTGTATAACAAGCTGCGGCCGGTCACGGTTCAGCTGTTCAGCCTGATTGACCTGTGGTTGCCCGACTCGGTCAAATACAAGGTCAGCGCCGGCCTGACCGACGAGCTTGGCCCCCGCGCGCTGTTCCTGCTGCTGCTCGGCGGTATCGGCGAGGCCGTGCTGTTCTCGGTGTTGTGGTCGGTGGTCGGGTTGGTCCGGCTGGCGACGGGCGGCGGACGCAAGGCCGCGCCGCCGCCGCTGAAGGTGGTGGGACGGCGGGCGTAGGTATACGGTTGGACCTTAAGCCAGCAGCTGCTTGGCCCCGACGGACGGATCGGCGAGGCGTGTTGCGTCCACGGGTTTGCCGCTCTCGATCAGCCGGCGCCCGGCCATGTAGTCCTTGCTGGCGTTGACGGCTTCCACGCCGGTAAGCCGGCCATCGCGCGTGCGCCAGACCGTCAACTGCCTGGCGTCCGGGTAGCGCCGCAGCACGGTGGCATCGTCGGCGGCTGGAACGCCCGCCATCTGCAGGCGCTCGTCGTACTGATCCGACCAGAACCACGGGACCGTAGCATAAGGTTCTTCCTTGCCAGTCAGGGTCTTTGCTGCTGTCACGGCCTGATCGACGGCGCCTTGCACCGACTCGAGCCGCAACCGATCGCCGGAAAAGCGGCTGTGATGGTTGGCGCAATCGCCGATGGCGAAGATTTGTGGATCGCTGGTGCGCATGAACTCGTCCACCACGATGCCGTTGCCGACCGTGAGGCCGGCAGCCGCGGCGATCTCAATGTTGGGGATGGCGCCGATGCCCACCAGTACGAAATCGGCCGGGATCGGGGGGCCGTGCGCGATGGCGACCGCATCGACACCGGTGCGGCCAGAGCCGATCAGGTGCGACACGGCACTGGCCAGCCGCACGTCGACATCATGGGCGCGGTGTACGGCAAGCATGTGCTCGGAGAGTTCGGGGGTTGCGACGCGCGCAAGCAGCCGCGGCATGGCTTCGATCACCGTCACATGGGCGCCGAGCTTGCGGGCGGTGGCGGCCGCTTCCAAGCCCACGTAGCCGCCGCCGATCACCGCCAGCCGCTTGCCATCCTTGATCGCCCTTTGCAGCGCCACGGCATCGTCGATGCCGCGCAGCACGTAGACGCCGGCCAGCCCCGCGCCCGGAACCGGCAGCGGCCGGGCGCGCGTGCCCGTGGCCAGCACCAGCGTCTCGAAATCGAGGGCGCGGCCGTCCGACAGCAGGAGCCGGCGCGTCGCCCGGTCGATGGTATCGACGCGAACCCCGAGCATCAGCTCGACCTTGTCCCTCTCATAGGTTTCGCGTGGACGCAGGATGACATGATCGATGCTCTCGGCGCCGGAGAGGAACGCCTTGGACAGCGGCGGGCGTTGGTAGGGCAGATGCAGCTCCTCGCCAATCAGCCGGATGCCGCCGGCAAATCCCTCCTGGCGCAGCGAGGCAACGAGCTGGCTCGCCGCCTGCCCGGCGCCGACGATGGTGACATGGGAAGGGACGTGGGACATCTGGGGCCTCAGTCTGCCGCCAATTCGGTCTTATGCGCCTCGACCATAGCGGCCATGGAGGGGAACTGGAAATTCAGCTTGGGCATTTTCGTCACCGGCTTGGTGGCGCCAGAGCCTGTGCCGGTATCGCCACGCCGGTTGATCCAGCAGCGCGCCAGCCCCAAGGCCGCAGCCGGGACGTGATCATGATAGAGGCTCTGTGCGGTGTGCAGAATATCGGCCTTCTTCAACCCCAGCTTTTCGATCTCGCCGACCAGGTACTCGAAATTGCGCGCATCAGGCTTGTACGAACCGATATCCTCCGCCGTGCAGATGGCATCGAATTCCACGCCCAACTTCAGGTTCGACCCGGCAAAGCTCTGGCGATCGACGTTGGAGAGGATCCCCAGTTTGTAGTACTGCTTGAGGTAAGCCAAGGCATCGGCGCTGTCGGCAAAAGCCGGCCACAGAGGGATCGAAAGGCCGAACGCCTTATCCAGCGCGGGCGTTGACTCAAGGTTCCAGGCTGCCGCAATCTTGGCGTGCACCAGCACCAACAGCTCGCGATAGACGAGATCGGGCGTCTCGTGCTCCTGCGCCGGCTCGATGGTGCCGTAGGCGGCCAGCGCCGCCTCGCGCGAGATCTTGAAGTCATTGGCCTGGATCAGGGGCTGCAAGGCTGCCCAGATGCCGCTCTCCCAATCAATCAGCGTGCCGTAGCAATCGAATGTAAGGGCGTGGAAATCGGTAAGCTTCATCTGGCAATCCTGCTGACGTGGTGACGGTCGATGGATTTTCGGTTGGTCGCGAAAGCGGCTGTTTAAGCACGCACAATCCTCTCTGCGCAATGGCAACCCGCCCGGCTGCCTCAAAACGGCACAGCAATTGCCTCCAAACTAGCCATGCCCTTGAGAACTCTCGGCATTTTAATTTTGTAAAGCATGTCTCGCCGCATCTTGCCAACACAGCGCGAGGGATGCGCCGGTGGGCCGAGCCTACCGGCGCGCTGCCAGCGTCTGCGGGGCTGGGTTTGAGGGTGGCATGATTTTTGAGGACACGACCGGCAAGCGCTGGCGTATGACGCAGCGCGCCTTGGCGGGGCTTGTTGTGGCATTTGGTGTCGTGGTCGCCGACATCGTGGCGGCCGAGTACATGGCGCCCAACATCGCCTCGGCCGGCATCACGTCCGATGCCACCACCAGCAAGGTTATCGAGCAGCCGTTGTCGGCCGACGAGCAGCAGCGCCATGCCGGCGTCGCTGCGGAAAAGCCGCTGCAACTTGCCGCCGTGGCCGAAGCTCCGCATACCCGCCGCGCCTTGGCTGGGCTGCCGTTCATCCACTCGGCCTTCCTGATGCAGGAGGACAATCTCAGCGTCATCTCCTTGCGCGAGCATCTGGCCCAGTTGCAACTGGCGTTCCCCGATTGGATGACGTTTTCCAACGGCGAGGGCCGCATCGACCATACGATCAATCCGGAAGTGGCGCGCCTACTGAAGGCTTCCACTGCGCTGGTCATGCCGCGCATTTCCAACATCGACGCCAAGGGCGTGTGGTTCACCCAAGGCCTGTCGGTGATGATGCACGACCCCGCGGCCACGGGTGCGTTCATCGACACGTTGAAGACCAACCTTTCGGCGCAGAACGCTGATGGCGTCAACCTCGACATCGAGAGCATCGGCGCGGCTGATCGCGACGTCTACGTTTCATTCCTGCGTCGCCTGACGCTGGCTCTGCACAATGATGGATTCGCCGTGACCGTGGACGTGCCGGTCGACGACGCAGCCTTCGACTATGCCGAAATCGGCAAGATCGCCGATGCCGTGGTGTTGATGGTCTATGACCAGCATTATCAAACCGGCAAAGCCGGCCCGATCGCCGGGCAGGCCTGGTTCGAGGACAATCTCAAAGTCACTAAAGTCCTGATTCCGGCCGACAAACTGATCGTTGGCATCGGCGCCTACGGCTACGACTGGCGTGAGGGGCGCGAGGTTGCCGACGCCATCAGCTTTGCCACCGCAGTCGAGCGTTCAAAGCTCTCGGGCGAGCCGATCACGGCCGGTGGCGACGACGTCAACAGCCACTATTCCTATCGCGACAACGACGGACACCATCAAGTGTGGATGCTCGATGCGGTGAGCGGCTGGAATCAGTACCGGGTGGCCCGGCGCGAGCAGACGCGCGGCGTCGCCATCTGGCGCACGGGCCTGGAAGACCCCGGCATGTGGTCGTACTATCGCAATCAGGCGCCGGGCGAGACGCCGTTCTCTCCCGCCAGCCTCAAGGTCGCGCCGGGTATGCCGGTTGCCTCCTATCGCGGCGAAGGGGAATTGCTGCGTGTGCGGTCGTTACCCTCGGACGGCAAGCGCGAGCTCAGCCTCAAGGGCGACACCATCGAAGCCGCCGACATGATCGTTGCCCCGCGCGCCTTCGAGGTGGAGCGTCTGGGCAAGGTCAACGACAAACTGATCGCGCTCACCTTCGATGACGGCCCCGATCCCGTTTGGACGCCGCGCGTGTTGAAGGTGCTGGAGAAGTACCACGCCCAGGCCACGTTCTTTGTCACTGGCACGTCGATCCAGAAGTTTCCGGCCCTGATTTCCCAGACCTTCGAGGCCGGTCACCTGATCGGCAACCACACCTTCGATCATCCCGATCTGCGCTTCCTTGATCCCGCGAAACTGCCGGGTCAGCTGGCCGAGACGCAGCGCGCCGTGGAAGCCGTCACGGGACACTCCACGCTGCTGTTCCGCCCACCCTACGACGCCGACGTGATGCCGACCGCGCGCCAGCAGCTGATCCCGCTGCGCACCATATCCGACCTCGGCTATATCATTGCCGGCGCCGATATCGACACCAAGGACTTCGCCCTTTTGGGAACGGAGCATATTGTCAACAGCGTGCTCGATCACCTCTCAGATGACCGCTCGCACGTGGTGCTGATGCACGACGCTGGCGGCGTGCGGTCGCAGACCGTGGAGGCGCTGGAGCAGCTGATCCCGGACCTGCAGGCGCGTGGTTACCGGTTCGTCGGCCTGAATGAGCTGATGGACGTTCCCGCCAGTGCCGTCATGCCGGTGATGGCGGCAAGCGAGACGCCGTTGGTGCTTGGCAACGTCATCAAGCATCGGGCGATGAGCTGGGGCTGGCAGCTGCTGGTGGTGGTGTTCGGTGTCGCCACCGTGGTCGCGGTGTTGCGGCTGATCGTGTTGGCAGGGCTGATCGTGGCTGGGCGCTTCAAGCCCAGCATCGTCGATGCAACCTTCACCCCGCCGGTGCGCGTGCTGGTGCCGGCCTACAACGAGGCCAAGGTCATCGAGCGCACGCTGCGTTCGGTGCTGTCAAGCGACTATCCGGGGCTCGCCGTGACCGTGATCGACGATGGCAGCAAGGACGACACGGCCGCGATCGTTCGCGCCTTCGCGGCCAGCGACTCGCGCGTCACCCTGATCACGCAAGCCAATGCGGGCAAATCGGCAGCGCTCAACAACGCGTTCCGCGAATCGACCGAGGACTATCTTGTCACCATTGACGGTGACACCATCATTGGTGAGCAGACGGTGCGCCATCTGATGGAACGCTTCGCCGATCCTGAGGTCGTCGCCGTATGCGGCAACGTCCAGGTCGGAAATGTCGAGAATTGGCTCACCGCGTTCCAGAACATCGAATACGTGACGTCGCAGAACATCGACCGCCGCGCCTTCGAAACCGTCAACGGCATTTCAGTGGTGCCGGGGGCGACCAGCGCCTGGAAGCGCGAAAAGGTCCTGGAGGCGGGCGGCTACTCTGCCGCGACGCTGACTGAAGATGCGGACCTGACATTCGCGCTGCTGGCGGCCGGCGGCAAGGTCGCCAACGCGCCACTTGCGACGTCATTGACCGAGGCGCCCGAGACCGTCTCGGCCCTCTACCGGCAGCGCTTCCGCTGGAGTTTTGGCAATCTGCAGTGCTTCTGGAAGCATCGCCGCCAGCTCGGCAAGGGCGCGCTCGGCCTGATCGCCATGCCGCACATGATGCTGTTCCAGTTCCTGTTCCCGCTACTGGCCCCAGTCGGCGACGCGCTGCTGGTGTTCCACCTCTTGAACGGCGAAGTGAACGCCATGGTGTTCGGCTATCTGGCGTTCCTGACGCTGGACGCCGTCGCGCCCATGGCCGCGTTCGCCTTCGAAGGCCGCCGCCCCGCCATGCCCTGGGTCATCCTGGTGCAACGCTTCTACTACCGCCAGTTCCTCTACGTCGTGCTGTTCGCCGCCATTCTGGCCATGCTGCGCGGCGGCCGCCGCGGCTGGAACAAGCTCAAGCGCACCGGCAGCGTGGGGTTGCCGTACGGACGCAGGGCCGGGGATGCTGTGGCGGGGTAGAGGTCACGACGGGTGCGCAGCCGCCCCGCACGGGAACTCCTGGGTCGGACCGCAGTTCGCATCCTCAGACTGATCAGTGCCGATGGTGTCAGCGTTGAGATAGCTCGCCGGGTCCTGGTGGCGGTGGCGGTCGCGCAATGTCATCGGTTCGCCGATGGTGAGGCGCAAGCCGCCCATCACCTGGTAGATGTCGCTGGAATGCCAGTCGCTGGTCACGTAGAGGCCAAGGCCCAATTCGTGGTCGGTGCTGAACTGATACTCCGCACGCGACGAATAATAGCCGAGCCCAGCCTCGTAGGTGTATCCGCTCGAGGTCATAAAGTTGGGCGTCAGGTAGTAGTCGACCTTGGCGTTGCCGTAGGCGCCGTGGATGTTGTTGCCGTTTTCGTAACCGGCAGCGCCGCTGAAGGTCAGGTTGGCGAAGTAACGTTCGGCCTCGATGCCGACCCGGTCGACGCGCTGGTGATGGTTGCTATCGATCTGCCGCGCCAGGCCGGCGTAGAGCCCGATCAGGCCGGTGCCGGGATCGCGCCAGAACCAATGGGCGCCGAGATCGAAGAAGAAGTCGCCGGGCGAGCCGCCGAGGGCGCCATCGAATTGCAGGCCGACACGCTGATCGACCGGCAAGCTCAGGCTGGCAGCCAGGCCACTGATGCGCTCTCCGCCCTTGCCGGCGTTGCCGTAGCCGCCATAGCCGCTGAGCTTCATGTTGATGTCGGAGACAGCGCCATCGTCGGCGCGCGCGGACGTTGCGGCCATCCCGGTCGCCAATAGGCTGATGCACGCCAACGCACTGATGGACGGACGATTGGTGATCATTGCGTTGGTCTCCCGTGCTGCCCGAGCATTAGGGAGAACCGGCTGATTCGACTAGGGAAAGCGTGGGTCGGAGCGGCCGCCAAGGTGAACAGCGCGTTAAGACGTACACAATTTCCGCCGACTGTGACTGCGCGGATACAGCAGTGTTTGCGCCGGGATGGTGGGTTGGCTACAAGTGTAGGAATGCCGGTTGCATGTCAAACAGGAGCAGTCAAATGACCATCCACCAGGATGTGACGATCGCGGCCAAGCCGGCAGAGGTATATGCCGTGCTGACCAAATCGGAGCGGTTCACCAGCATGAGTGGGCGCGAAGCGGCCATCTCGACAGAGGCGGGCGGGCCGATCAGCTTGTTTGGCGGCCACATTCTGGGGCGCAACATCGAGCTGGTGCCCGGCAAGCGGGTGGTGCAGGCGTGGCGCTCCAAGGAGTGGCCGGAGGGCGTCTATTCCATCGTGCGGTTTGAGCTGACGGCCGACGGCAACGGGACGAAGATAGCCTTCGACCAGGCCGGCTACCCAGCCGACGCCCAAACCCACCTCGACGACGGGTGGCACAAGATGTATTGGACGCCGATGCAGGCGGCGCTGGGTCAGAGCTAGCCGATCAATAGGGGCTGGCGCCCGGCGTGGTGGCGGCTGGTTTTGCGGCATCGTCCTTGGGCCCGGCCCCCCCAGGGCGGCGGCGGAATACGTCGCCCAGCTTTTCGAAGCGGCCGTGCAGGTCCTCGAAGGTTCGCATCCAGCTCTCGCCATTGCGCAGGCGGCGGTCGAGTACCGCCATGGTCTTGGCGCGGCCGGGATCCTCGTCGTCCAGCCATTCCTGGAAAGTGCGGGCGTAGACGCTGAGCAGCGCCGCCTCGCGGGCCCGGCCGGCCGGGCCATCGGCGGGGATGCCGGCGGCCACCAACATCCAGTGCTGCGAGCGCATCATGCGGCCGAGCGTGTCGAGACCGGGCGGCATGCCGCCGTCGCGCACGATGCTCTTTAGTGCCGCACGGTAGGGTTGCAGAATATCGAAACGCGTCATGATGACGTCGAAGACGCGGTCGCGCGCGCTCTCATCGGCGCCATGCACCAGGCGGGCACGCGCCAGAACCTGCTCATCGACCAGCTTGGTGATGGCGGCCATGATGGAGAGCTTGCCGTAGAACTCCTTGGAAAGCTCCACCAGCGTCGCGCCGGCGGACTGGGCGATCTCGTTTAGCGAGACGTCGCGCCAGGGCTTTGTAGCGGCCAGGCGCAGCGCGGCATCGATAATGCGGCCGCGGGGAGTGGCGAGGTCGATCATGGGGAGGCTCCTTGCGTGAGGTCAAAGCAAACATAGGCGCATGCGGCGGCAATACAATGACGCCGCTCACTTCGCCAGTTCGCGCGCGCGCGCTTGGGCAGCAGCAACCGCGCGGGTCATCAGCGGCTGCAGTCCGTCCGCAGCCATCAGCACCTCCAGCGCAGCCGCCGTGGTGCCTTTGGGCGACGTGACATTCTTGCGCAGGGTGGCGGCGTCGAGGTCGCTTTGGTGCAGCAACTCCCCGGCCCCGGCCACCGTGGCGCGCGCCAGCTGCATGGCAACGTCGGCCGGCAATCCCACCTGCCGGCCAGCCTCAGCCAGGCACTCGGCCAGCAGGAACACATAGGCCGGCCCCGATCCGGAAACGGCCGTGGCAGCATCGATCAGCCGTTCCTCGTCTACCCAGGAAACAGCGCCGACGGCGGACAGCAAGCGGTCGCAGAGCGCCCGCTGGGCCGGTGTCACAGCGGCGTTGGCGAACACGGCAGTGATGCCGCGCCCGACCGAAGCCGGGGTATTCGGGATCGAGCGTACGATGGCCGCGCCGGGAGCGAACATGCGCGCCAGCGAGGCGACGGTGCGCCCGGCCGCCACGGACAACACAACGGTGTTGGGGCCGGCAAGCTTGGCGACCGGCGGCGTCACCTCATCCATGATCTGCGGCTTGACGGCGAGTACGATCACTTCGGGCGGGTGGGAGAGGCGCGGCGGCATGGCATGGCAGGCAATCCCGTGGCCGGCCAGAGCCAAGCGCATCGGCTCTGGCGGCGCGGGATCGATCGCCACCACCAGCTCAGGGTCCAGCCCGCGGGCCAGCCAGCCCTTGAGCAGCGCGCCGCCCATGTTTCCCGCACCAAGCAGCACCAGCGGACCAGTCAGGGGCAGCGGCATGAAAACACTCCGGTGTCTAAGGCAACGATCACCACGGACCCTAGGGGAGAGGTCGGCGGCTGACAAGACTAGCCATTGCCCAGCCCCCGCATCGTTTCAAACTGCCACAACCGCTAGGCCGTCAGTAAGCAGTCAATCTGCATGCATTGGTATTTAAGAAATTGTTTTATAATGGGTACTACCTGCTGGACCAAGGTCGGAAGCGATGATCGACCGAAGAATTGGCCGTACACGAAGGGTGCCAGTTGCGGGGTGTTACGATGTCGAAGCTGCCTTCGTTTCTGTCTGCCACTGCGCTCACGGGCGACCGCCGGGGCAATGTCTCGCTGCTGTTCGCCCTGATCGCTATTCCGGTGATGGGGGCCATTGGCCTTGCCGTCGACTATGGCCGCCAGGTACGGATGCAATCCGACATGCAGCAGGCGCTCGATGTGGCCGTGCTGGCCGGGGCGGCATCCTCCGCCCCCGGACAAGCGGACGATATAACCGCGCTGGTCTCACATCGCGTGGAGCAGGCGCTGGAAGGCACCGGCGCTCATCCGGCCGTCAGCGTCAGTGTTAATCCGGCCCAGGGCTCCATCACCGTGCGGGCGGAAACCGCCGTTGACACGATGTTCATGGGGTTGTTCGGCAAGGGCCGCACCAAGGTCCACGCGTCCTCCACGGCTGTTGCGGGTAGCGGCGGACCGATGGAAGTGGCCATCGCTTTCGATACCACCCATTCGATGGCCGGAAACAAACTGGCGTCCGCGCAACAGGCGGCGTCCGACCTGACCGATCTGCTGTTCCACGTCCCGGGTATGGCCGGCCCCAATCCGAACATGAAAGTCGGCCTGGTGCCATTCACCAGTTACGTCAATGTCGGCCTCGCCAATCGCAACGCCTCCTGGGTCAACGTGCCGGCCGACTATTCCCTGCCTTGGGATGATTGCGTGGACACCTGGGCGCAACTGGCGACGCCGGTGCATCACGACGTGCCCGGAACCTGCAGCAACGACGGCGTTCCGTACGATTGCTCGTCTTCGTACGACGACTCAAACGACTACAGCAACCGGCTCACGCACGTTTGCACGCCCAGGCAGGCCAACTATGTCTGGCACGGCTGCGTTGCTTCGCAAACTGACCCGGACGACGCGCGGGTAGCCGCCAACGCAGGCAATCCGGCTCCCGGTTGGATGGTCGGCGACTGGATCAGCGGCGAGTGCCCGTCCGAGCTGCAACAGCTGAGCAACAACCCCGACACCATCAAGACGGCCATTAACAATCTGGTCGAGGGCGGGGAAACCTACATTGCGCCCGGCCTGTTGTGGGGTTGGCGCTTGCTGTCGGAGGATCCGGCCGGCCCGTTCCACGACGGCGGGCCGATCGCCACGACCAAGAAGCGGCTGATCCTGATGACCGACGGCTCAAACACGCACTCGGCGAACTACGGCTCGGGCGACCATGAGGACAATAATGTCTCCCACGCCAACGATAAGACGCTCGAGTTCTGCAACAACATCAAGGCCGCCGGCATCGAGATCTACGCCATCGCTTTCGAAGTGACCGATCCCAGCGCCCAGACCCTGTTGTCCCAGTGCGCCTCAGGCCCGCCCTGGTTCTACAACGCGGCGACGGTCTCCGACCTGCACGCCGCGTTCCACAGGATCGGACATGAGCTGATGGCGATGCGGCTGACGAAGTGAAATGAGGCAGTAGGCAGTAATAGCTACCCCTAAGCCCTACTGCCTAGCACCTACTGCCCACTTCACGCCTGCCCTTCGGTCTGGAACATCGTACTCGTCAGCGCTTCGCGCGCTTCCTTGCCGGCCCAGACCACGAACTGGAAGGCCTGGTAGTAGCGCTCGCAGGCTTCCAGCGCGGAATGGATCATGGCCTCGCACTGGCGCGGCGTCGCGACATTGCCGTTCAACAAGAGGCCGTGGCGGTACATCAGCAGCCCCTCATTCAGCCAGAGATCGAAATGGCCGATCCAGAGCTGCTCGTTGATCTGGGCGATTAGGCGATAGATTTCGTTCAGGCGCGCGTCCGGCACCTTGCAGTCGAAGGCCGAGGCGACGTGCAGCGCCTCGAGGTCGTCGCGCCAGTTGATCGAGACGTGATAGTCCGACCAGGTGCCCGGCACTGTCAGGGTCAACTCATCGTCCGAGGAGCGCTCGTAGGACCAATCCTGGGCTGTGGCGATCTGTTCGACCATATCGATCGGGCTGGAAGCGCGCTCGTATTTCAACTCGGCCGAGGCCATGTAACGTCCTTCTTATGTGGCTGAGCGCGTCCGGCACTGTCGCCGTCTACGCCGTACCTTGTCGCGGGGTCCGGTTGAGTCGCAAGCGAGGCTGACCGTTCTCCACGTCTGGTCCCACCACGGGGGTCAATTCCAGCCGAATTCGGGCAAAACTGGGGGTTAGTCCGAGTGAGCTGTGGAGCACGTCAGTCTGTGGCCCGCATGGGCTAGAGGTGGCGGGCGAATCCTGCCGCAGGAGTGCCAGAGACAACAACTCGGTCTTCAGGCGCCGGTCGCTCCTTTGGCCATAATCTTCTCCAACGCGACAATCTTCGCCTCCAAGCGTTCGTTCTCGGAGCGCGCGCGCTCGGCCATGGCCTTTACCGCCTCGAACTCCTCCCTCTGCACGACGTCGAGATCGCGCAGCACCCGTTCGGCGCGGTTGCGGAACACGCCTTCAGCCTCTCGTTTCAGGCCCTGGGCGGCGCCTGCCGCATCGGTCATGACGCGGGCTAGCTCGTCCAGCAGACGGTTGTTGGTTTGGGTCATGGCGCCGCCGTTGGGGTTGGGGTATGTCGGCATCTATTGTCTGACGCGTCTTTAGCACCCCTTACAACCCGGGGCCACCGGTCATCACGATGTTCACAGCCTTGCGCTCGCTCACCTTGCAATTTCCAAATTTCGATCCGGTGGCCCTGAAGCTGGGGCCGTACCTCTGGATCCGCTGGTACGGGCTCTCCTACGTGGCGGGCCTGTTGCTGGGCTGGTGGTACATCCGGCGGCTGGTGTCGAACGGCGCGCTGTGGGGCGCGCGCAAGCCCATGACCCTGGATCAGGTCGATTCCATGCTGCTCTGGGTGCTGGGCGGGGTTGTGGTCGGCGGGCGGCTGGGCAGCATTCTGCTCTACGACCTCGCCCCCTACCTTCGCGATCCGACGGAAATCTTCCGTACCTTGAACGGCGGCATGTCGTTTCATGGCGGACTGGTCGGCGTGCTGATCGCCATGGCGCTATTCACGCGCCGGCAGGGGCTCAGTTTCCTGGTCGCTGGCGACCTAGTGGCGGCTGCGGTCCCGATCGGACTGTTTTTCGGCCGCATCGCCAATTTTGTGAACGGTGAGCTATGGGGCCGCGTCTCGGATGTTCCCTGGGCCATGGTGTTTCCCAGTCGCGACGCCGGGCTGCTGCCGCGCCATCCGAGCCAGCTTTATGAGGCTAGCCTGGAGGGACTGGCGCTGGGGCTCATCCTCTGGTGGCTGGTCACGCGGCGCGGCGCGCTGCAGCGCGAAGGCCTAGTGGGCGGCGCATTTCTGTTGGGTTACGGCGTTTTCCGCGCCTTCTGCGAACTGTTCCGCGAAGGTGATTCGACCTGGTTCTTCACTTCCGGGTTCGTCACGTCCGGCATGCTCTACTGTGTGCCGATGGTGCTTGCTGGGCTTTGGTTGATCTGGCGGGCACGGCGGGCGTCTTTTCTCGATCCCGTGCGATCCTCCTGATTTCGCCGTCTGACGAAAAATCGGCGCTGCCATGCCGACCGTACGGGGTTACGCCGTTGGTCCCCGTGCGCACGCGGTCGATGATCTTGGCGATGGCCTCGTGCCGGTCGATCTGGACCGGCATCGCTATTGGTCCAACAACTTAAGCACACTGTCGACCTTGTCGGCAAACGCCTTGAACTTCGCATCCACCGGCGACCTCGCTAGTTTCGCGGCCGCTGCCGCCTTGGCCTTGCGCATCATGACGACGCCGTCGTCCTTGCGATTGGCGGTGATCAGCTGGATGCCGACCGCCGCATAGGCTGTCGCCAGTTTGCCTTGCGGATCGGGGTTTGCGGGTTCGGCAAGCGCAAGCCGCTCCCGGATCGCGAGGGTTTCCTGCAGGGTTGCCAGCGCCTCGGCCGGCTGGTTGGCCGCGCTTTGCAGTGGCGCCAGGTCCGTCAAGGCCAGCGCCAGGTCGTCCTGCCAGGCCGCGTTGCCGGCATCGACCGTCAGCAGCCGCCGCGTCACGGCAATACCGTCCTCGAGGCTCTTTCTCGCCTCGACCGGCTTTCCCGCCGCCGCGAGGAGTTGGCCCTGGCGCCACAAGGCATAGCCGATCGAATGCTGGAACTGGACGTTCGAGGGATCGCGCGCGCGCCAAGGCCCAAGTTGCGCGATGTTTTCGCGGTACATCGCCAGCGCCGCGTCGCCGTTCCCCGCCGTGGCGGCGGCGTCAGCAAGATGTCCGCGCGCCACTGCAAGATCGTGCGCGCGATCGGCATTGGAGGGGTCGGTCTTGGCCAGGTGGTCCAGGCTGTCGAAGCTGGCCTGGTAGCTCTTCAGCGCCTCGGCGTGGTTGCCAATCAGCTGGAGCCCGTTGCCGATACTGGACTGGGCAATCGCGATGTCGTGCTGCCAGCGCGCGTTGCCCGGGTCGGTGAGCGCCAGCTTCTGGAACCACGCGAGCGCCTTGCGATAGACATCAATGGCGTCTGCCGTTTTGCCGCCATCCTGCAACGCCTCGCCCGTCTTCTGATAGCTGACACCAAGATCGCGCTGCCACTCCGGCGTTGCCGCGGGAAGACGGTTCAAGCCTTCCAGGATCGATTGGCTGAGCTGCATCTCCTTCAGCGCATCGGCGCGCTTGCCGTCCTGCGTCAACACCCTGGCGATGCGGTCGTGACCAGCCGCCGCCAGTTGCTGCAGCTCGCCATCTTTGGGGTCGGCGGCGGACAGCGCTTCCAGTGTGGCTAGGCTGGTGCGGTAGGCATCGAGCGCCTCCACTTTCTGCCCACGGAACAGGAACACATCGCCGCGCTTGGACTGCGCGATGGCAAGATCGCTGCGCCAGCCGGCATTGGCCGGGTCGGCCGCCACCAGACGCGTGAGGATTGTCACCCCGCTCTCGACCGCCTCGGCCTGCTTGGCGCTGTCGCCTTGCGATGCGTAGGTGTCGGCGAACTCAAGCAGCATGCCGGCCTGGGTGCGCCTCAGCTCCTGATTGTCGCTGGAGCTGGTGATCAGGTCGCCGATCACGGCTTCGGTAGCTCCGAGGATGCTGCGCACGGTCTCGGTGCGCATGCCCTCCTGGTTGCGCAGCCCCTGGGCCACCTGGAAAATCACGCCATCGGCGACCTGTTTGGCGGCCGTGAAATTGCGCTCGGCAATATCATGCTGACGCACGGCCTCGCGGCGGTTGATCTCGGCCCACAGCGCCAACCCGCCCAACCCAAGCGCAACCGCCGACAGCCCCGCGATCCAGGCGCGCAGGCGGCGGCGCTGCGCCCGCTGTTCGCGCCGAAAGATCTCGTCGGTGCCAAAGCCGGTCAGCCGGGCCACCACCTTGGCGAGCGTCAACTGTTCGCCGTCGCCGGCATCGCGCAGATCGGCGGCCAGCACCGTAACGGGCCGGTCGCTCACCGCCCCATCCGGCGTCACCTCGAAGCGCAGCGCGGGTGCGAAACATTCGCGCTCCGGATGATCCGGCGTGCCCGCCGCAATGACCGGGATGACCGGCCGGTCCGGATGGCGCGAGCGGAACAACCGGATCTCGTTGTTGACATAGGCGCTCTTGGCCGACGCGGGCGTGCACAGCACCACCAGCGCCGCCGAAGCATCGAGCGCGGCGATGGTCTGCTCGGTCAGCGTCGCACCGGCGGCAAATTCGTCGCGATCGCGGAAGATCGGGCGCAGCCGGGACGGCACGAGGCCCATCGCCGTGACGCGGCCCGCCAGGTCGCGGTCGATGCGGTAGGCTTCAAGCTGGCGGTGCAGCCGCACGCCGCGGCGCGCATCGATGTGGCTGTAGGACAGGAAGGCCCGGTACTTGGGCGCGGCGGAAAGGGACACGAGCAAGCTCCCTCAAGTTCGTCGTGCGGCCAGTCCGTCCTATATCACGGGCGCCTCAAAGGCGTATATTCCTCTGGTATCCCGACCGCAGCGCGCGGTCGCCGGGCAGGCGCGGCGCCAGGTGGCGCGGATACGGCAGCAGCGCCCCGCCCCGGCCCGCCGGCCCCAGCATGGCCACCACCTGCTCGATCTTGCGGTCTCGCACGCCCAGCTCGCGCAGGTGCGCGGCGGTGTTGCGCACGTACTCCGCGTTCGGGCCGGACGAGCCGCGGCTGGCGCGCACGATGCGCATCTGCGTTGCGGCCGGCAACTGCCCGGCGTACTGGCGCGCGGTTGGATTGGCGATGAAGGTCAGCGCGCGCACCTGGCGATGGCCGGGCGCGGTCAGCCGTACCAGGCGCATTTCGGCGCGGTAGACGCCGGTGACCTGTTCGCGGTCGCGCAGATACGCGACGGTTTCCGCCACCGCACCCGCCGGCACGCGGAACGCCATACCCTCGCAACAGCCGCCCGCCGCCAAGCCGAACACCAGCCCCGGAAACTCCGGCGAGCCGCGATAGTGCACCGAGTAGATGCACAGCGCGCGGTGGAACCCGGTGAGCACGGCCCGGTGCTTTTCCTCGAACGCGAACCCCGGCTTCCACATCAGCGAGCCGTAGCCGAACACCCACAGATCGGAATCAGTCGTGCGGGCACTCATGACTTCGGCGGCGTGGTCAGCCCGCCACGGCCGAAATTGGGCGCCGCCGTATCTTGCCCGGCCGTGATGATGCCCTTGCGGATCGCCCGGGTGCGGGTGAAGAACGCCTGCAGCGCATCGCCGTCGCCCCAGCGGATGGCGCGCTGCAGCTGCGCCAGGTCCTCATTAAAGCGGCCGAGCATGTCGAGCACGGCATCCTTGTTGTTCAGGAATACGTCGCGCCACATGATCGGGTCCGAGGCCGCAATACGCGTGAAATCGCGAAACCCGCCGGCCGAGAATTTGATCACTTCCGACTGCGTCACGGTCTGCAGATCGTCCGCCGTGCCGACGATGTTGTAGGCGATCAGCTGCGGCAGATGGCTGGTGATGGCGAGCACCAGGTCGTGATGCGCGGCGGCCATCAGCTCGACATTCGAGCCGAGCGCCTCCCAGAACCCCTTCAGCTTAGCGACCGCCGCCGTGTCAGCGCCCTCAGGCGGGGTGAGGATGCACCAGCGCCCATCGAACAGCGTGGCGAACCCGGACTCCGGCCCCGAATACTCCGTGCCCGCCACCGGATGCCCCGGGATGAAATGCACGCCGGCGGGAATGTGCGGGGCCACGTCGCGTAAAATCGCCCCCTTCACCGAGCCAACATCGGTGACAATGGCGCCGGGCGCCAGCACGCCCGTCAGCTCGGCCGCGATCGCCCCGCATACCCCAACCGGCGCGCACAGGATGACGAGGTCCGCCCCCGATGCGGCCCCCGCAGGGGTGTCGAACGCCTCGTGGATCAACCCCAGCTCAAGCGCCTTCGCGCGCGTCGCCGCGGTGCGCGCATGCCCGGTGATGCGCCCGGCCAGCCCTCCACGCCGCATGGCATGGCTGATCGACGACCCGATCAGTCCAAGCCCGATCAGGGCAACATGGCGAAACATCGGGAGGGTTGGGGGCATGGCGGGTGGGGTCCGTAGGCTCGGCGTGGAGGTGCGTGGTGGTAGGGGGTTGTAAGCGAGGAGGCGGGGGGATGACAATCGGGGGTGACCGGGACGTGGCGACGCCGCCAGGTTTGCCGAAGGGGTTGCGTAGGTATCAATTTGACGAGAAACGACGAGAGGTCTTAGCGCGATGCGCCCGTCCGTGGACGGCCGTCGCTCCTGGGACGCGCAATCGTCGATGCGGTAACGTCGTTCCTGCCTACTTCGTAGTTCACGGTCACCACGATCTCTGTAACACTCGACCGTCGCTGCGACTCAGAGGCAATGAGGCTGGTCCTCCTCACTTTATGGATATTACCCAACCCAAAAAATAACTCGACTACGCTTTCATGATCTGCGTTAGTTAGCATTATCTTGACGCCGCGTGATGCAGCGCCATCAAGCGCGTTCCTAAGGCGAATTTGGTCAGTCCAAGAAAAAATTGTTTCGTTATATTTTGCGAAGCCGTTGAAGTTATGCTTCACTGTATACGGAGGGTCCACAAACA
>JAYUAJ010000388.1:0-8447 GCA_043741375.1 Hyphomicrobiaceae bacterium
CTGGGCGTCACGCAACCGGCCATACAACTCACAAAACTTTATCTGTGGACCGATCAGCACTCGATTCTAAGCGCCATCTACGCGCTCTATCTGGACAACGAGTATTTCCTTGCCGGCCTGATCTTCCTATTCTCGGTCGTGATCCCGAGCCTCAAACTAATTTATTTGTTGGTTGTGTCGACCCTGGCGACGCCCCATCCCTCGATGCGCGAGCGCGCCGTCGACCGGCTGGAGAGCCTCGGCAAATGGTCTATGATGGACGTCCTCGTGCTGGCGCTGATGGTGTTCTACATCAACGCCAGTGCCATCGCCGACGCCACGGCTTTGCCGGGTATCTATCTCTATACCGCCTCGGTATTTCTCACCATGATAGCCTACACCATCGCTAGGAGCGGTTTGCGGGCACAGTCGGCAGCACACCCAGTCTAGCCCGGCACGGTCATCTGATAGATCTGGTCGCCGCGTTTGACGTCCAGTCGCCAGACGCGCTGCGGGTTCTTGAGCAGACGCTGCAGGTCGTCGACACCGCGCACGCGCGAGCGGTTGATGCGCACGACCACATCGCCCGGATGGAAGCCAAGGCTCTGGGCAATCGAACCCGCCTGCACGCTCAGAACCATGACACCGGCGACGTCCGAACCGGTAGCGTTGCGGCCGAGCGTCGATAGCGCCACATCGGACACCGTCGCTCCGTCAAACGGATGCGGGCCGGTTAAGTTAACGGACACCGGTTTGGGCGCCTCCACCAGCGGCAGATCGAGGCTGATCTCGCGCCCATCGCGCAGTACGGCGAGTTTGGCCGTCGCGCCGACGCCCCTGGTATCGAGCCGATAGGCCAGGCCCGCGGCGTCCTCGACCACTGCGCCGTCGATCCCGATCACGATATCCTGCGCGGCGAGGCCTGCCTTGGCCGCCGGACCATCCGGGTTGACGTCGGCCACCAGCACGCCGGTCACTTTTTCCAGCTTCAGGGTCTTGGCGATGTCGCTCGTCACCGCCACCAATTCGGCGCCCAGCCACGGCTTTGAAATCGCCTTGCCAGAAAGGGCGCTGGCGACGAACACCTTTACCAGATTGGACGGGATGGCGAGGCCGATGCCTTGCGATCCGCCCGACCGCGACACGATGGCCGAGTTGATGCCGATCAGGCCGCCCTTCATATCGATCAATGCGCCGCCCGAATTGCCGGGATTGATCGCCGCGTCGGTCTGGATGAAATACTGCGCATCGGCGCTTTGGCCACGCGCGCGCGCCAGCGCCGAGATGATGCCGCTGGTCACGGTCTGCCCGACCCCAAACGGATCGCCGATGGCCAGCACCAGATCGCCAACCTCGACGGTATCGCTATCGTCGAACTCCAGATGCGGAAATTTGTTTGCACCGGCGTTGATGCGCAGCACGGCGAGATCAAGCTTCTCATCGCGCAGCATGATGCGGGCATCGAACTCGCGCTTGTCGGCTAGCGCGACGCGAATTTCGGCATCGCCACCGCCAGCCACCACATGGTTGTTGGTGACGATCAGCCCGTCCTCGCTGACGATAACACCCGAACCCAGCGAGTTCTCCATGCGCTCGCGTGGCGCGCCAAAACCGTCGCCGAAGAACTGGCGGAAGAACGGGTCGTTGCCGAACGGCGATACGAACTCCTTCACGCGGCGCGTCACATAGACGTTGACCACGGCCGGTGCGGTCGCTTTCACCAGGGGGGCGAAGGAGAGCTGCATCTCCTGGCGGCTGGCGGGTGTCGCGGTATCGGCTGCGCCGGCAGGTGAATACATCAGCGCCAGGGCGAGGGCGGCGTAACGCAGGGACTGCAAACCGGGCATGCTCGGGATCCATGTTGCGGTGAAAGTTGTCTCTTCTAGCACAACGTGGCGGGTTGCTAGTCCCCTCGCGCTCATGTCGCGCCGGTAAGACGCACGCGCCCGGAACGGCTTCATGCTATCCATGAACACATGGGGAACATGATTCGCATTGTCGGCATCGATCCGGGGTTACGGCGCACCGGCTGGGGCGTGATCGAGAGCGACGGCGTGCGGCTGGTTTATGTCGCCAGCGGCGTCATTACGTCGGAGGCTGAGGACGAACTCGGGCAGCGGCTGGTCGATCTGCATCGCGGCTTGGTGCGGGTGTTCGCCGAGCACGATCCCATCGAGGCTGCCGTCGAGGAAACCTTTGTCAACGACAATGCCCGCGCCACGCTGAAGCTTGGCCAGGCGCGCGGCATCGCCATGTTGGTACCGGCGCTCACGGGCATAAAAGTCGCCGAATATGCGCCGAACCAGATCAAAAAAACCGTCTGCGGCGTCGGCCACGGCGACAAGAAACAGGTGGCGATGATGGTCGGCATGTTGCTGCCCAAGGCCAATCCTCAGTCGCCGGACGAATCCGATGCTCTCGCCATCGCCATCTGCCATGCGCACCAGAGGACATCGCGAGCGCTGATCGCCAGCCTCAGCGCCCCGATCTCCAAAGCCAAGGCGGCCGCGCGATGATCGGACGCTTGCGAGGCAAGGTCGAAGCGCAGGGCGAGGATTGGGTGATCGTCGACGTCGGCGGCGTCGGCTACGAGATATTCTGTTCCTCGCGCGTGCTGGCCTGGGCCGTGGCGCAAGAGGGCGAGGTCGTATTCGCCATCGAGACGCATGTGCGCGAGGACCAGATCCGGCTGTTCGGCTTTCAGTCCGAGACCGAGCGGCAATGGTTCCGCCTCTTGCAGAGCGTGCAAGGCGTCGGCGCCCGCGTGGCGCTGGCCATCCTCGGTACGCTGACCTTGCAGGAGATCGCCAATGCCATCGCGCTCGGCGACAAGGCGTTGATGTCGCGCGCGCCCCACGTCGGGCCGAAGCTGGCACAGCGCATCGTCACGGAACTGAAGGATAAGGCGCCGGTGCTGAGCCTGGCCTCGATCAGCGGGGCGCCCGCCCCGGGCGGAAAAGGCAAGGCGGCCGCGCCCGCGTCGTCGGCCAATGCCGAGGCGATTTCAGCGCTGGTCAATCTCGGCTACCAGCAGATCCAGGCCAGCGTGGCCGTCGCCGCCGCGTCGCGCGATCTCGGCGCCGACGCCACCACCGAAGCCCTGATCCGGCGTGGGCTGAGGGAAATGGCGAAGTAGACTAGATGGCATGCCTTTTATCGCCAGTCCCTGCCCCTCACCTGGCCGTTATACCGAAAACATCGCAAACTGCTCCAGCAGGTCCCGCATCTTTTCAAGCGCGGTCTTGATCTGCTCTCTGATCGTTGCGACTCCACCGGGCTGCGCCATCGCCAGGATGGTCCGTCCACTAGCGCAGATCCGCACGGCCGCCGTCTGGCCGAGCTTGACTGGCTGGCCGAGATGGATTGGCTGCTCAGGGCCGTTCGCCAGCGCCTTGTGCAGACGTTTTGCCTCGTCCAACGTAAGCGCCTGCCGCACGCCTCCGTTAATCCGTGTCGGGATGACGGGAATAATGGTTCGGACACCGGCCCACGGATCATTCGAACAAAAGGGCGCGCGATCGAAGGGTGCGCCGGCGACCGGTAGCAGCTCAGGATGACGTTGCAACTCATCTTCCACCAGGCCGGTGAATTGTCGCGCCAATTCGATGCGTTGCCCCTCAGAAAGCGCCGCCAGCCGCTCGGCCTCGGTGATCGCGGCGTTCCAACGTGCCATGAGACCGAGATTTTGCTGGTCAGGTAGGGCCAGGCGGCTCGCGGCAAAGGCGTCCGGCCAATCGTGGCGGGTCATGTACGCGGCCAGCGGTGCCAGCTCCGGTTTTCGCCCACGCATACTTGCCGGAACCAGAAGCGCGCCGGAGAAGGGCGGGCCGCCCCAGAATTTCGATCCCGTGATCTGCACCAGCCAGCCGCAGGCGAGATAGGCGGCGATAGCGTCCTGACCTAGCCGCGCCTGGCACGCGTCCACCACCACATCAATGGCGTCGCCGTAACGCTCCGTAAGCGCCATGACATCGGCGAGCGCCGGCGCGCCGATCCCGGTCTTGGCGGCATCGAGCACATGCAGCAGCACGCGCCGGCCGGCGGCAATGGCGGCCTCGCAGTGCCGCGCCACCTCCGCCCCGATCTCCGCCGCCGGACGCTGCAAGCCGGAAGCGTCCCGGATTGCTACTGCCATTGAATCGACCCGGCCCGTGCCAAAACAGTCAATCGGCGTCGCCAGGGTGACGGCCCCGCCAAGCGCGGTTTCAGTCGAGAAATGCCGGCCTAGAGTGGCATGTGGCACGCCGCTGCCGGTTTCTTCTGGGGAGATGACGATGCTGGTGATCGGGCGTCCGTCCTGGGCAAGCGCTAGCGCTAGCGTCGCCAGTTCCGCATCGGTGCCGGACGCCGTCAGTACAACCGATGCGCCCGCAACACGTGCAGCGCCGGAGTGCCGGGCGACCGCCAGCCTGAGACGCTCCAGTTCCGCTGCCTTGGCGGACACACCCGATCCCGCCAGCGCTGCCCCAACCAGGCTCCGGCGCATGGCCTCGACCGAGGCATAAGCGTCGGCCGAGATGCAGGTCGCCGTGGAAGAGCCAAAGCTGATCTCGCCGCGCACCGGGCGGGCGGACGATCCGTAGCCGTTGCGTCCAGTGCGCGGATCGATTCTTATGCGTGCATCGCCGCCATGGGTGACCAGATGTTCGACCGGAGCGGCCAGGTCCATACCCTGAGCGAAATCGTTCACTGCGGTCACGCGCAACTCGGTCGCTGTCTGCAGGGTACGGAGCGATTCCGGCGTGGCCGCCGAAAGCGTCATGAGATTGGCCATGAGATCATCATGACGGCCTGCCAATCCTGCCAGGCTCATTGGGTCCAGCGGCCGGGCCAGCCGGTGGTAAGCGGTGAGGAGCCATTCAGGCAGCGCGCTCTCCGCAGCGTCGCGCTCGTGCGCCGGCAAAAGTGCGAGATACCGTCCGGCGGTACGGGCCGCCAACAAGGCATGGGATGCCTGTCTGGCAAGCGGGACGAACGACCGCTCCGCCTTGGCCAAGACCGAAAGCTCCGCAGCGTGGCGAATGAGGACTGCCGCTCCGTGGCTATTGACGAGGCCGTCGGGCGACAGCTGAAGGTGCCCCTGGGGCAGCAGCAGAAACATGGCGGGCGTGGCGGCGACCACGCGCACATCGAGTTCACCGCGCGACGCTGCTATCTCTGGCCGCGCGAGTGCGGTCTCGACGGTCGACTGAAACTCAAAAGGGAGCGCGTGCGGAGCCTCCGCAGCAATCGCCTGCGCAGCGATCAGCTCACGCCCGATCTCGACGGTGGCGCGATGCAGGATATCAATGTCCGCCTCGCGCGTTCGATGGTTGGTGATGTTGACGCGGATGGCGAGCTTGCCGCCGATGCGCGTGGTCGAGGGGGCGGCGATGCCGCGCAGCTGCAACTCGGCCACGATATCCTCATTGAGCTGATCGAGTTGCGTCTCGGAATACCCCTCGGCCCGCATTCGGAAATTCGCGATGTTCAAGGTGACTGGCGCCAGTAGCTGCAACTTGGGATCGGCGGCGACGCGGTCACCCAGCAACCGCGCCAGCCGGCAATTGTCCTCGATGGCCGCCGCGAAGGCGTCCGTCCCATGCTCCTTCAGCGCAAACCAGATTTTTAGTGCGCGAAATCCGCGCGACAGTTCCGGGCCAAAGTCGCACGGCCAGGGTTCACCGGCGGCAAGGCCGCGCGCGGCTCCAGCGAGATAGGTCGGCCGGCTGGCGAAGGCGGCGCGATGCGCGGCCCCGTCCCGCACCAGCACGCAGCCGGCGTCGTAGGCGACATGCAGCCATTTGTGGAAATCGAAGGCGAGGCTGTCCGCCCGCCTGATGCCGGTGAGGCGGGGGCGGAGGGTCTCGCTCAACTGCAGCAGGGCGCCGAACGCGCCGTCCACATGCAGCCAGATTCCCTCCTCGGCGCAAAGGTCTGCGATCTCCGCCAACGGATCGATGGCGCCAGTATTGACCGTGCCGGCGGTCGCTATGACAGCGAATGGCAGTTTGCCGGCGGCCCTGTCGGCGCGAATGACCTCGCGCAACACGTCCGTTGGCATACGGAAAGCGGCATCGACGGGGAGCGCGCGCAAGGCATCGGACCCCAGCCCGAGCATCTCGATGGCGCGGACGACCGAGGAGTGGGATTCTTTCGACGTGTACGCCACCAGCGGTTTTGCGGAGGCGCCAAGCCCCAGCTTGCGGGCATCGGGGCCAAGCGCCCTGTTGCGCGCCACCGTCAGGGCAATGAGCGTTGCCATGGACGTGCCGCTGACAATCAGCCCGCTGGCGCCGTCGGGAAATCCGAACAGCCCGCGGCACCACTCGATGACCTGGCGTTCGACATGGATCGCGCCGTGATCGCGCCCGCCGGCGTTGGAATTCATGGCTGCGGCAAGCATCTCGGCAATGACGCCGCCGGCCTGCCCTGAGCCGTGTACCCAGCCAAAGAAGCGCGGGTGGGTGTTGCCGGTGGTGTACGGCAGAATGAGACGGGCGGCCTCGTCGGCAGCCCGCTCGGCACCCTGGGCTGCGCGCGGCATCGGCTCGACGAGCGCGTGCTGGACGGCTTTGGGCATCGGTTGCCAGACCGGCCCCTCACGCACGCCTTCAATCAAACCCAGCGCCTCATCCAGCATCTTATGGGCCAGCGTCCGGTAGGTCGGCCAGTCTTGCGGATCTAACCCGGCAGATACGGAGCCGGCTTGGAAGGAAGGTGCCGGGAGGGCGGAATTGCGGCTCATGGGGTCCTCCTGAGGTGCCGAATCGGGGTCTTGCGCTGTGCGACAAGAGTCAGCCCGAGCCGGTTAACGACCAGTTAACCCGGCTGGTTGGTGCCAGAATTGGCCGCAGGGGCAGTCGTCCAAGAATCTGGTACAAACATCGAACACCAGATTCGAGCTCCGGGACTTAAGCGCACCCATGACCGACCGCCTCGTCTCCGCCAAACGCAAAGAAGACGATGGCTTGGAAGCCTCGATCCGGCCACAGACGCTGGCCGATTTCACGGGGCAGGAGCAGGCGCGGAAAAACCTGCGCGTGTTCATCGAGGCCGCTAAGGGGCGTGGAGAAGCGCTGGATCACGTTCTATTCGCCGGTCCGCCGGGGCTCGGCAAGACCACTCTGGCGCAGATTATGGCGCGCGAATTGGGCGTCGGTTTTAAGATGACCTCCGGGCCGGTGATCGCCAAGGCGGGCGATCTGGCCGCGCTGCTCACCAATCTGGAAGAACGGGATGTTCTTTTTATCGATGAAATTCATAGGCTTAACCCAGCCGTGGAGGAGATCCTTTATCCCGCCATGGAGGACTTTCAGCTCGACCTGATTATCGGCGAGGGGCCGGCGGCGCGCTCGGTGCGGATTGATTTGGCCAAGTTCACATTGGTGGGCGCAACGACCCGGGCAGGGCTGCTGACGACGCCCTTGCGCGATCGTTTCGGCATTCCGGTGCGGCTGAATTTCTATACCGTGGCCGAACTGGAGCTGATCGTGGCGCGCGGCGCCCGCGTGCTGGGCGTGGCGATGAGTCCGGAGGGCGCTAAAGAAGTTGCGCGGCGTTCCCGCGGCACGCCTCGGGTTGCCGGGAGGCTGCTGCGCCGCGTGCGCGACTTCGCGGCGGTGGCGGGGGCCAAGGTGATCGACGCCAAGGTGGCGGACGGGGCGCTGCGGCAACTCGAGGTCGACAACGAGGGACTGGATGCGCTGGACCACCGCTATCTGAATGTAATCGTTCACAATTACGAAGGCGGCCCGGTCGGCATCGAGACCATCGCGGCGGCGCTGTCAGAACCCCGGGACGCGCTGGAGGAGATCGTCGAGCCCTATCTGTTGCAGTGCGGTTTCATCGGCCGGACCCCGCGCGGACGGGTCGTGACGCTGAAGGCGTACCGGCATCTGGGGCTCGGCGCGCCGCGAAGGGCCCCGGAACAGGCGGGGCTATTCGATGCCGGGACGGAAGGGGAGTGACTAATGTCGACTCGACTGTAGTAAGTCGGAGCCAAACAGTTCTGTGGACAAACTTGGACACCCATTGAAGTTGGACAGCGGCACTCCAACTGAACGCTATGAAAATTAAAATCCAACAAGCGCAGCACGGCACGGGGACTACCAACAACCGCAGTACCGCGCCCCTGGCTCAAACGTTCGCCGACTTCGTCAAACTAATTGTCACATCTCTTGGTGTATTGGCGTTAGCCTCGCTTGCCGCCGGAACGCAAGTATGGACCATGCCATACCCGCGTGTCGTGCTTTTCACGATGTTCATTTCGTTTGGATTGTCTGCAATGTGGGCTGCGTTCCTTCATTTCTTGTTGACGCAGTCTTGGCTCGGGACTTTGTTTCAAAGTGGCTCTTCAAGAAGGTCTGGGTGGGTTTATGTCTTCAGTTTCTTCGTAATTGCTCACCCCCCTTTGGCACTCAGTGCGACGGACTGACTCGGGCATGGGGGCTTGATCTGGCGTGAACGGGCTGATTCAAGCTCAGGAT
>JAYUAJ010000389.1:0-3623 GCA_043741375.1 Hyphomicrobiaceae bacterium
GCGTAAAGCTCGAAGCGTTCGGCGATGCGCGGATCGGACGGGGAGACGCGGGAGAGCGCGGCCTCGCTGGCGGGGTATTCGCACAGGATGGTGGCGCGGCCGAGGCCGAGCTTGCGCTCGATGCGGTCGGAGAGGATCTTGCTGAAGAGGTCGCTCCAGCTGTCGTCCTGCGCAACAGTAATCCCGCGAGCCGCCGCCGCCGCAGCAAGGGCCTGGCGGTTCCCGTCGTGTGGCCACCCCCCACCCTGGCCCTCACTGGGGGAGGGGATTCGAGCGCAGGGTTTTGCCACGCCTGTTTCAACAACGACGGACGGCCCCCTCCCCTCTTGAGGGGGAGGGTTGGGGTGGGGGGTAGCCACAAGCTCGGATCCAACAACAGTCGCCAGCAGATCGATGCCCGTCTCCCGCGCGAAAGCCTCGGCCAGGGTGAGACGCTCGGGCGCGGCGAAAGGATCGGCCTCCAACCCGCGATGGCGCAGCCGGTCCGTCCCCGCCGCCTCGGCCGCCAGCCGCAGGATGTGGGCGCAATCGGCCATCAGCGCCTCATAGGGCTCCTCCACCCGGTACCATTCCAGCATCGTGAACTCTGGGCTGTGGGTGCGGCTCTGCTCCCGGTCCCGGAACACGCGGGCGAAGCTGAAAATCCGGGTTTCCCCCGCCGCCAGCAGCCTTTTCATGGCGAACTCAGGCGAGGTGTGGAGGTAGCGCGGCCTAGCCGCGCCCGCCTCGTCGCGCAGATCGGCCCGCACGCCATGCAAATGCGTTTCATTGCCGGGGGAAACCTGCAGTTGCGCCGTTTCGACCTCGGTGAAGCCTTCGGCCGCGAAATACCCCCTGAGCGCCGCTTGAATGCGCCCGCGCGCCAAAAGCAGCGGCCGGCGGTCGCGGTGCCGCTCGGGCGTCCACCACGGCCCTTCGAGGAGCGGAACTGTCGCAGATGCGTCGTCGGGCTTACCCATTTCGACCTTTGCCGGGATGGAATGATGGGGTATCAGACGCGCCAGTGATTATGACATGAGCGGGCGCGAGGGCTGGGCATAGGCCCCTTGCGCGCCCGGCTCCAAACGAAAATCGAGGATGGCATGGCGAAAGTGATGGCGAGCCAGTTGCGCAAGGGCAACGTGGTGGATCTGGAAGGCAAATTGGCCGTCGTGATGACCGCCGAAAGCACGCGTCCCGGCAAGGGCACGCCGACCACGCAGCTGGAAATGCGCCGCATCAGCGACGGCGTGAAAGTGGTCGGCCGCTACAAGACCACCGATCAGCTGGAGCGGGCCATCATCGAAGAGACGGCGCACACCTATTTATTTGAGGACAGCGACGGCTGCACCTTCATGAACATCGAGAACTACGACCAGGTGATCGTCTCCAAGGACATCATCGGCGACAGCAAGGCCTATCTGCAGGAGGGCATGAAGGTTCATGTCAGCATGCATCAGGGCGTGCCGGTGGCGATCGAGCTGCCGCAGAAGATGACGCTGGAGATCACCGAGACCGAGCCGACCATGAAGGGGCAGACGGCCTCTGGCTCGTTCAAGCCGGCGATCCTGAGCAACGGCGTGCGCACCATGGTGCCGGCCCACATCACGGTCGGGACAAAGGTGATCGTGATGACCGACGACGGCAGCTACGTGGAGCGCTCGAAGGAGTAACTAGCCTCAGCGACCGGGCGAGTCTTCTCTTCTCCCCCTAGCTTCAGGGGGAGAGGATGTCGCCCCCCGCGCGGAGGCGCAAAACAAAGAGGTGCGAAGCACGAGGAACCAGCGACAGGTGAGGGGCAGCCGCAAGCTCCCGCAGTGCTGTTAGATGCGTTCGCTGCACGTTCGGTACTGCGGCTGCCCCTCATCCGGCGCTGAAATGCGCCACCTTCTCCCCCTAAGTAGGGGGAGAAGAAAGTGGAGTGTACTATGCAGCTGTCCCCATCCACCACCCTGCCCGCCGGCCACGCCAAGGCCAGCCTGATCGGCCGCGTGTTCCGGCCCGACGTGGGCGGACCATCCGTTGTCGTCCTGCGCGGCGGCATCCTGCACGATATCACTTCCACCTTCCCGACTGTGCGCGATCTCACCGAGGCGCCCGACCCGCATGACGCGCTCACTCACGCCAAGGGCACGGCCATCGGCCCTCTGGACGCAATCCTGGCAAATTCGCCGCCTGATGCGCGCGACCCGAAAAAGCCCTGGCTGCTGGCGCCCATCGACTTGCAGGCCATCAAGGCCGCCGGCGTCACCTTCGCCTTCAGCATGATCGAGCGCGTAATCGAGGAGCAGGCGCGCGGCGATGCTTCCAAATCCAAGGCCTTGCGGGCCGAAATCACCGCACTGGTGGGCGACCTGACAAAAATCAAGCCGGGCGGCCCCGAGGCCATGGCGCTGAAAGCCATGCTGCAGGCGAAAGGCGCGTGGTCGCCCTATCTGGAGGTGGGCATCGGCCCCGACGCCGAGATTTTCACCAAGTCCCAGGTGCTGAGCGCGATGGGGACGGGGGCGGACGTCGGCCTGCACCCGATCTCCAAATGGAACAATCCCGAGCCCGAAGTCGTGCTGGTCGTCGCCTCGTCCGGCAAAATCGCTGGCGCCACGCTCGGCAACGACGTGAACCTGCGCGACGTCGAAGGCCGCTCGGCGCTGCTGCTGGGCAAGGCCAAGGATAACAACGCCTCCTGCGCCCTCGGCCCGTTCATCCGGCTTTTTGACTCCGGATTTTCTCTCGACGACGTGCGCGGGCTGGAAATCGAGCTAACCGTGGCGGGCCCGGACGGCTACCACCTCAAGGGCGGCTCCAACATGCGCCAGATCAGCCGCGATCCCGCCGACCTCGTTGGCCAGATGCTCGGCCGCCATCATCAGTACCCCGACGGCGCCGTGCTGTTCTGCGGCACCATGTTCGCCCCCGTCGACGACCGCGACGAGCCAGGCAAGGGGTTCACGCATCACATCGGCGACGTGGTCACGGTGTCGAACCCGAAGCTCGGGACGCTTACCAATAGGGTGAAGCTGTCGACGGAGTGCCCGCCGTGGGAGTTTGGCGTCTCGCACCTGATGCGGAATTTGGCCGGGCGAGGGGTGCTGGGGAAGGCTTAGGGGCGGCGGCCTGGTCGCCGGTCAAGGCGCCGCCCCGTTCAACCTGGATCGCCAGTTCTCGACAGCCCGAGTGGCAACACGCCGGGACATCAGCTTCCGCCAGCCGTCCATTTCGTCCGACGGCTGCGTAAATTTCACCGCCATACGGCGTCGACAAGTCGCCGGACCCGACCTTGAATACAGTGCTGACTGCCGGCGACGCTGAATGGCGCCGTCAAACGCAACAACAGAAAGGCTTTTGGCGTGTGCCGGACTTGCCGCCACTTTCAGCACAGTATTTCGGCTAAACCTGCGCGCAGGCATCGCTGCGCCCTGTTGGACGAACCGCTTTCCGATGCCGACAGCGCCGAAATCTGTTCGGAGCAGGAACTGGCGGCTGGGTAAGGGAGGGTTGGGCAAGGCTAAGGCCCTACCAGTTCGCTGCGACAAAGGGCGTCGGCGTCCCAGCGGCCGCATAATCCTTAACGTTTGGCCGCCACAGTCCATGTCGATCGTGGCCCGCCGCTGCCGACGTTGCGTCCCGCGCTGATGCCAGCAATT
>JAYUAJ010000390.1:0-8394 GCA_043741375.1 Hyphomicrobiaceae bacterium
GCTCAAGCGTCGTTGCACGAGATCGATTTCTGACTTGGGTGTTGCGATGCCGCGTTTGGATTTCTTTTGAAACGCGTGAAGCACGTAGACGAAGTCGCCGAAGCGAACGGTATAGACGGCCCGATAGGCATCGCCATCATGCTGGGCGACAATCCCACAGAGCGTGACCGACATCGTTTCGAACTTCTGCTGGCATCGCCGACAAGTCGCTTTTGCTGCTTGCGATCCAGCGTAGCGGTTTGGTTTCGGACACCAGTGCGACCTCTGTATGGTAATATTACCATTGGATGCCGTAGGCGTCAATTGTTGCATTGACAGCGTTGACGGCGCGTACGGCGAAATACGGCCCGCAACCTATTGCACGACGACGACACACGATCATATATGCCACCATGCCCACCTTCCCCCACCTCTTCTCCCCGCTCCAGCTGCGCCACAAACCCCTCCGCAACCGGATCGTGTTCGGGGCGCATACGGCCAATATGGCGGTGGACGGATTGCCGGTGGAGCGGCATCGCGGCTACTACGAAGAACGCGCGCGCGGCGGGGCGGCCATGATCGTGGTGTAGCCCGTGCCGGTGCATGCGACTGGCGTGCTCACGCGCGGAAACTTCCGGCACGACGACGACAGCATCATTCCCCATTTCCGCATGGTGACGGACGCCGTGCACGACCACGGCGCCGTGGTGTTGCACCAGCTCTACAACGTCGGCCAGCATGGCGATTGGGACAATTCGTTCGAGGCCTCGCCCTCGCCGTCGGGTCTGCCGTCCTATCACGACAGCCACGGTTCTATGCGCATGATGGAGGCGCAAATCGAGGAGCATATTTCCGCGTTTGTCTCGGCGGCTATACGGGCGAAAGCCTGTGGGTTCGACGGGATAGAACTCTTTGCGGCCTACAACGCGCTGATTGACCAGTTCTGGACGCCGTTCAACAACCGCCGCGACGACCGTTGGGGTGGATCGCTTGAAAACCGCACGCGCTTTTCGCATGAGATCATGACTCGCATCCGCAAGGCGGTGGGCGAGGATTTCATAATCGGCCTCGCAGTGTCGATGCAGACCACGCCGGGGCCGGGGCTCACGGTTGAGCAGCTGCAAGAGGTTGTCGCCTGGCACGATCACCGCCAGTTGATAGACTACGTCACCTGCGGCGTCGGGAGTTACTTCGAGTTCACCGAAATCATTCCGACCTTCAGCTACGCCGATAAACTCGGTGCGCCCTATGCCGAGGCGCTGCGCAGCGTGCTCAAGCACGCCAAGATGCAGGCCGAGGGCCACATCCGCACGCCGGAAAATGCCGACTACGTCATAGGTTCGGGCCAGGCGGACATGGTGTCCATCGTGCGTGGGCAGATCGCCGATCCGCATCTGGCCAATAAAGCCAAAGAGGGCCGGCCGGAAGACATCCGCCCGTGCATTTCCTGCAATCGGATGTGCTGGGGGCGGCGTTACCGCGACTACTGGATCTCCTGCCTCGTCAATCCGTCGGCCGGCCGCGAGTTCGAATGGGGCGGCGATAGGTTTGAACCGGCCGCCAAGCCGCAGCGCATTCTGGTTGTCGGCGGCGGGCCGGCTGGCTTGGAAGCTGCCCGTGTCGCCGCGGAGCGCGGCCATCAGGTGACGCTGGCGGAAGCGGGCGCGCAGCTCGGGGGGCAATTGCGGCTAGCGGGGCTGCAACCGCGCCGGCAGCAGATCATCGACCTACTCGGCTGGTACGAAGCGCAATTGGCGAAGTTGCAAGTGAAGGTGGAGCTGAACACCTATCTGGAGGTGGACGAAATCGCCAAATATGGCGCTGACCAGGTGATCATTGCGACTGGTTCCCAGCCGTCGTCGGATGGTTTTCAACGCGGGTTGCCGAAACAGTCAAAACTTCCCGGCATGGATCACCCAAACGTCTTTTCGGCCGTGGACGTCATGAGCCGCGCCGCCACTCCCGGCAAACGCGTGATTGTCCTCGACGACGAGGGAAATTGGAAAGGCTGCGGCACGGCCTGGCATCTGGCGGAAAAGGGCCATGAGGTCACGCTGATCGCCGCGCAAGACATGATCGGCGCCGAGATCAAGCGCACCAGCGCCGACTTGCCGTTGCGGCGCACCCTGAAAAAACTAGGCGTTCAAATGATCACGGAATCCGGGATCAAGGCTTGGCACGGCGACGGCGCCACGGTGGTTGATTTCCTCGATGGATCGGAACGCCGGATCGACGCCGACGCTCTGCTTCTGGCGACCACGAATGTTCCGGAACGCGCGCTCTATGATCAGCTCGCAGGCGCCGGAGTTATTGTGCACTGCATCGGAGATTCTGTTGCAGCGCGGGAGGCGAATGTCGCGATTTTCGAGGCGCGGCGCCTAGCGCTTGGTCTATGAGTCTGGTTTTGTCGCGTCAGCGATAACTCACAACCAAGAGCAAATCATGTCCCGCAAGATCGAGCGCACCACAGTCACCAATCAGGAAGCGCTCGACTTCCACGCCAATGGCAAGCCCGGCAAGCTGGAGATCCAGCCAACCAAGCCGATGGCGACGCAGCGTGATCTGTCGCTGGCCTATTCGCCAGGCGTGGCCGTGCCGGTGCTGGCGATCGCCGAGGACCCGCGCAAGGCCTACGATTACACCAGCAAAGGCAATATGGTGGCCGTGATCTCGAACGGCACTGCCATCCTCGGACTCGGCTCGCTCGGAGCCTTGGCCTCGAAACCGGTGATGGAAGGCAAGGCCGTCCTTTTCAAGCGCTTCGCCGATGTCGACGCCATTGACCTCGAAGTCGACACCACCGATGTGGACGCGTTCGTCAACTGCGTCCGCTATCTCGGGCCGGCCTTTGGCGGCATCAACCTGGAAGACATCAAGGCGCCGGACTGTTTCATCATTGAGCAGCGCCTGCGTGAGCTGATGGACATTCCGGTCTTCCATGACGATCAGCACGGTACGGCCATTATTGCGCTGGCCGGCCTCATCAACGCGCTGCATCTGACCGGGCGCGACATACGCACCACCAAGCTGGTGGTGAACGGAGCGGGCGCCGCCGGTATTGCGTGTCTCGAGCTGGTGAAAGCGCTCGGGATGCCGAACCAGAACGCGATCCTGTGCGACACCAAGGGCGTGGTCTACCAGGGCCGTAAGGAGGGTATGAACCAGTGGAAGTCGGCCCATGCGGTCAATACCCCCGCGCGCACGCTCAGCGACGCCCTGAAGGGCTGCGATGTGTTCTTCGGCCTGTCGGCGGCGGGCGCGGTGACGCGCGAGATGGTGGCTGACATGGCGCTCAAGCCCATCATCTTCGCCATGGCCAATCCCGATCCCGAGATCCGGCCCGAGGATGTGCTGGCGGTGCGCGAGGACGCCATCATCGCCACGGGACGATCGGATTATCCCAATCAGATCAATAACGTTCTGGGCTTCCCTTACATCTTCCGGGGCGCGCTCGACGTTCAGGCCTCGACCATCAACGATGCCATGAAAATCGCTGCGGCCGAGGCGCTGGCCAAGCTCGCCCGCACCGACGTGCCGGACGAGGTGGCGCTGGCCTATGGCGGGCAGCGGCCACACTACGGCAACGACTACATCATCCCGGCCCCCTTCGATCCGCGCCTGATCCGGGCCATCCCCATGGCGGTCGCCAAGGCCGCGATCGAGACCGGCGTCGCGCGAAAACCGTGTCCGGATATGGAGGCCTACGGGGCGAGGCTTTCGGGCCGGCTCAACCCAACGGCGGGCTGGCTGCAAGGGATTTTCGAGAAGGTGCGCCGCAACCCCAAGCGGGTGGTGTTCGCCGAGGGCGAAGAAGAACAGGTCGTACGCGCCGCCAATGCGTTCCACGGTTATGGCCTGGGCCAGCCGATCCTGATCGGCCGGACCGAGCGTATGACAGACACGTTTCATGACGCCGGAATCGGTGATCATGATCATCTGCAGGTGGTGAATGCGCGCAACTTCGAGCACTCCCGGCAGTACGCCGAGTTTCTCTACGGCCGCCTGCAACGGCAGGGCTACTTGTTCCGCGATTGTCAGCGCCTGGTGAACAACGACCGCAACATCTTTGGCGCCTGCATGGTCGCCGTGGGTCATGCCGACGCCATGGTGACGGGCGTCACGCGCAATTGGTCCACGGCCTATGAGGACGTCAGGCGCGTCCTGGATACCAAGCCGGGTCACACCGTGATCGGCGTCACTCTGGTGCTGTCGCGCGGGCGTGCGGTGCTGGTTGCCGACACCAGCGTGCACGATATGCCTACTTCGGAGCAATTGGCGCGCATCGCCATCGAAGTCGCGGGTGTCTCGCGCAGGCTCGGGGCCGAGCCGCGTGTCGCTTTGCTCGCCTATTCCACTTTTGGCCAACCCAAAGGCGAGCGCTCCGACAAGATCATCGAGGCGGTGAAGATGCTCGACGAAATGAAAGTCGATTTCCAGTACGATGGCGACATGGGCGCCGACGTGGCGTTGAACGCGGACAAGCTAAAGCTCTATCCCTTCTCGCGCCTGAAGGAGACGGCGAACGTGCTGGTCATGCCGGCGTTCCACTCGGCGAGCATTTCCACCAAGATGTTGCAGGAAATCGGTGGCGCGACGGTGATCGGCTCGCTGCTGGTGGGCCTCACGCATCCAGTTCAGATCGTCAACCTGGGCTCAAAGGACAGCGACATCGTGAATATGGCGGCGCTGGCGGCCTACGATATCACGGGGTGAGGCAATGACCCGGATGGCCAACACCAAACGAGCCACGAAAACCGCTAAACCAAAGGGTCTTTCGAAGCTCGACATTTCCGAGTTCTTTCGGCGCTTGGCGGCGGATCGGCCAGATCCCAAAAGCGATCTGGAATACACCAATCCGTTCACGCTGCTGGTGGCGGTGGTCCTGTCGGCGCAGGCGACCGATGCCGGCGTCAATAAGGCGACGCGCGGGCTATTTGCCATTGCCGACACCCCCGCAGCCATGGCCGCGCTCGGGATCGAGGGCATCCAAGATCACATCAAGACTGTCGGACTGTTCCGGACCAAAGCCAAAAATGTCTGGACCCTATCCAATATTCTCCTTTCCGAGCATGGCGGCCAAGTACCCCACTCCCGCGCCGCGCTGGAGGCCCTTCCCGGCGTCGGCCGCAAGACGGCGAATGTAGTGCTCAATATCGCCTTCGGCGAGCCGACCCTGGCCGTTGACACGCACGTCTTCCGCCTCGCCAACCGCACGGGTCTCGCGCCCGGCAAGGATCCATTGGCCGTTGAATTGGCGTTGATGGAGGTGGTGCCGAAGGAGTATCTGCAGCAGGCGCATCATTGGTTGATTTTGCATGGCCGCTACGTCTGCCTGGCCCGCAAGCCCGGCTGCGGCGATTGCGTCATTGCCGATCTCTGCCGCTTCCCTGACAAGATCACAAGCTGACCAGGCACCCACAGGATCCACATGCCAGACACCCGCTTTGACGTCCTTGCCATCGGCAACGCCATCGTCGATATCATCGCGCGCTGTGACGATGCCTTTGTTGCCGGGCATGGCCTCGACAAAGGCCACATGCATCTCATCGACGCCGAACGCTCCGCCAGCCTTTATGCCGACGTCGGACCAGCGGTGGAGACCTCCGGCGGCTGCGCTGGCAACACTGTTGCGGGTGTTGCTTCGTTGGGGGGGCGTGGCGCCTATTTCGGTAAGGTCGCAGATGACGCGTTGGGGCGGATCTTCCGTCACGATATCACCTCCCAGGGTGTCGATTTCCCCAGCACGGTGGCCGTCGGCGCGCCGACCGCCACCAGCATCATCCTGGTGACGCCGGATGGTGAGCGCACCATGAGCACGTTCCTTGGGGCCTGCGTGCTGTTGGATGAAGCCGACGTGATTGCCGAAATCGTGCAGGCGGCCCGTATCACGTACTTGGAGGGCTACCTGTTCGACCGTCCCGCCGCCAAGCGGGCGTTCCGGCTCGCAGCCAAGCTGGCATACGAGGCCGGGCGCAAAGTGGCGCTGTCACTGTCGGACGGTTTTTGTGTCGACCGGCACCGGCCCGAGTTCCTCGACCTGATCCGCGGTTCGGTGGATATTGTGTTTGCCAACACTGCGGAGATCACCTCGCTCTATCAGACCACGGATTTCGAGGCAGCCTGCGCAGCCATCGCCAAGGACGCACCACTGTCGGCGATCACGCGCGGGGCGCAAGGATCGGTGATCATCCGTGGATCGGAGCGGATCACGGTTGCAGCCGAACCCATCGCCAGGATGGTCGATGCCACGGGTGCTGGTGATCTTTATGCCGCCGGTTTTCTCTTCGGCCACGCGCGCGGTGCTCCGTTGACAACCTGTGGGCGGCTGGCCAGCATCGCCGCGGCGGAGGTCATCAGCCATATCGGTCCGAGGCCGGAGCGGCGGCTTGCCGAACTGATGGCGGAAAAAGGCGTGGAGCTTCAACCGCAAGCGTAGCCGGCCGGCCTACACTTTGGCGCCGAGCTTGCCCGATCCTACCAGCGGCGCGGTAACCTGGTCCAGTGGCCAGCGTGGGCGGGCGGGCGCATCCCAGGCATCGGTGCGGCCGAGCGCGAGACGTTCGGCGCCGGTCCAGGCGATCATGGCGGCGTTGTCTGTACAGAGATGCATAGGCGGCACGACCAACCTGTAGCCCTGTGCAGCTGTCATGTCCGCCAGGCTGCGCCGCAATTCCGAATTGGCCGCAACGCCACCCGAAACAACCAGCACCCGCTTTGCGTCCTGTCCCATGCGCTCGGCATAGAGCCGCATCGCGAACTTGATCCGATCTTGGACCGAGAATACGACGGCGCGCTGGAATGAGGCGCAGATATCGGCAATGTCGGGCGGCGTTGGCTTGCCGAGCTGCAGCACCTGCTGGCGCACGGCTGTCTTCAACCCGGCGAAGGAGAAGTTGGCGTCTGGCCGCCCAACCATTGGACGCGGCAGTGCGAACCGGGTGGGATCGCCAGCCATGGCCTGACGCTCGACTTCAGGGCCGCCCGGATAGCCGAGCCCAAGCAACTTCGCGGTTTTGTCGAAGGCCTCGCCCAACGCATCGTCCAGCGTGGTGCCGAGCCGGATGTAATCGTCGATGCCGCCGACGGCCAGCAGTTGCGTGTGCCCGCCCGAGACCAGCAACAGCAAATACGGCGGCTTCAGCCCATCGGTGAGGCCCGGGGTCATGGCGTGGGCTTCGAGGTGGTTCACGGCCACAAACGGCAGCCCACGCGCGAGCGCAATGGCCTTCGCCGTCACCAACCCCACGAGCAATCCGCCGATCAGGCCCGGCCCGGCGGTCGCCGCCACGGCATCAACCGAGGACAGCGTGAGGCTGGTTTCGTCGAGCGCTTGCGCAATGAGCTTATCGAGAATTTCCAGATGCGCCCGCGCCGCGATCTCCGGCACCACGCCGCCATAGGCCCGGTGCTGCTCCAGCTGCGAGCGAACGACGTTGGAGAGAATGCGCCCCCGGCCGTCGGGCGTGCGTACGACCAGCGCTGCCGCCGTCTCGTCGCAACTGGTCTCGATGCCCAAGACGAGCAGCTCGCGCGGGCTGGCGGGGGCGGAGTGGGTCATGCGAAAGCTAGGTCCAGGCGGCAAGGGTTGCGCGGCCGCATTCGGCCCCGCATAAAGGCCGCCATCGCAACCGTCAACGTGAAGGCCCGGATGGCCGCCATTAAACTTCGGATCGGAACACGCGGCAGTCCGCTGGCGCTGTGGCAGGCGCAAGACGTGCGCCGGCTGCTGATGGCGGCGCACGGGCTTCCCGAAGACGCCATCGCCATCACGGTCATCAAAACCTCCGGCGATCGCATCCAGGACCGGCCCCTCTCCGAAGTGGGCGGCAAGGGCCTCTTCACCAAGGAGATCGAGGAGGCGCTGCTGGAGCGCTCCATCGATCTCGCCGTGCACTCCATGAAGGATGTGGCGACTGTGCTGCCGGATGGCCTGGTTATTCCTTGCCTCCTGCCGCGCGAAGACCCGCGCGACGCGCTGATCGCCCCGAAGGCGAAGTCGCTCGCGGACCTTCCCAAGGGCGCGGTGGTCGGCACGTCCTCGCTGAGACGGCAATCGCAAGTCCTGCACGTCCGGTCAGATTTGAAGGTGATTTCCCTGCGCGGCAATGTGGACACGCGCCTGCGCAAAATCTCCGAGGGTGTGGCGGACGCGACGCTGCTGGCGTTGGCAGGGCTGAAGCGGTTGGGTCTTGAGGGGCGAGCCAGCGCGATTCTTTCCGTGGACGAGATGTTGCCGGCCGTGGCGCAGGGCGCGATCGGCATCGAGGTGCGGGACGACGACAAGGCCATACGGTCCCTGATCGCTCCCCTGCACCATGCCGATACCGGCGTTTGCGTCGCCGCTGAGCGCGCGTTCCTGGCGCGTCTCGATGGCTCCTGCCGCACCCCCATCGCAGCGCTGGCCGAACTGGTCGG
>JAYUAJ010000391.1:0-3610 GCA_043741375.1 Hyphomicrobiaceae bacterium
ACCGGCGCCAACGTCATCACGACGGAGTTTTCCGATTGGGCGACGAATTGCCCGGAATACAAAGTGACGGCGGTGCAGGTGAACCGGAGCAACCAGCCCAGCCAATGGCAAGAAGGCCACCGCAAGATCGGCGGGACGAACTATCAGGTGCAGGCGGAGTAGGGGGCGGGCAATTGAAGCTACGCTAGTCCTGCCGTAGGCTGCGGCTCAAAGGAGCCGCCACCTCAATGCCCCTCAGGCGAGCCTGGATCGACTTGAGGACATCAAGGATGGATTGAACGTTATCGGTCATGGTCGCAATGTAGCTCGGCCGCAGCGCCCTGTCACAGCGACGTCCCCCTAGGCAATCTCCGGGTCCGAACCTAGTCCACACCCTTCACCTCACCCGTGCAATCGCCAGCCCATCGTGCCCCTTCACGCCAACCTGCTGCAGCACGATCGCTTCGAGCCGGCTATCGGCTGCCAGCTTGGCGTTGAAGTCGGCAGCGCCCCTGGCCATGTCGTCGGCGCGCTCGGGCGCTAGCACCGCCCCTGCCCGGATGACATTGTCGGCGAGGATGAGGCCGCCCGGCCGGGTCATCTTGATCACCCAATCGAGATAGGCGGAATAGTTGGGTTTGTCGGCGTCGATGAAGACCAGATCGAAGGGGTCGGCTGCGCGCTTGGCCAGGGCTGGCAGCGTATCGAGCGCCGCGCCAACGATGATCTCCACCGTACCTGCCACTCCGGCTGCGGCAACGTTTTCGCGCGCAACCATGGCGTGGTCGGCGCTGTATTCCAGGCTGACGAGCTTGCCTCCGGCAGGCAGGGCGCGCGCCAGCCAGATTGTTGAATACCCCGCCAGGGTGCCCAGCTCCAAAATGCGCCGCGCGCCGACCAGCTTGGCCAGCAGATAGAGGAATTTCCCCTGCCCGGCCGAGATCTGGATCTCCGGCATCCCGGCCGCCTTCGTCCGAGCCACAGCGCCGTCCAGCGCAGAATCAGAGGGAGCAAACAATCCGTCAATGTAGGTGTCCACCTGCTCGAACAGGCCATCGCTCATCGCAACCCCTCCATGGTTAGCAACCACCAATTGCGCCCGGATCTAGGCGAACGCCTTACCAATTCGTATGCGCTACGGCAGACGGCCGCAAGCCAACATCGCCATAACGCTGGACAACGGCGCTGACATCCGGCGCCGCCAAAGCAAAGCTTGCCCCGGCAGGCGCATCAAAAATTCGGAGATCATCAGATGACCAGCAAGTTCGCCATCATCACCGCCGCCCTTGTCGCCAGCGCGGTTCTCGCGACGTCGGCCAATGCGCTCACTATCGTCAACAAGGACACGCACAAGCACAACGTGCGCATCATGATGTCCGACGCCAAGAAGGGCGACAAGCCAGTGGAAGTGAAGATCGACGCCGGCAAGTCGGCCGATTTCGATTGCGCCAAGGGCTGCGTCGCCCATCTCGGCAAGAAGGACAACGCCAAGAAGGACGTGACCCTCAAGGGCACCGAGAAGACCCTGACCATCCAAGGCGACAAGCTGTCGGCCGTCTAAGGATTGGCATTGCGGGCCTCCCCCCGGCTGCCCCGTTTAGCCATAGGAATGCCCGGCTCCCCATCGGCCGGGCATTTCGCAATTTGGGGGCGTTGCTTGCTTGCCGTGTTCTGCGCTATTCAGCGGCGTTCGCCCCTGGAGTTTATGTGAAGCCATGCCCGCCACGCGCGCCGAATTGCTCGCCTACATCGACGGCCTCGGCATCCCGACCAAAACCTACGAGCACCCGGCGGTCTTCACGGTGGCCGAGAGCCTCGCCATCGAAAAGATCATACTGGGCGGGCACACCAAGAACCTGTTCCTGAAGGACAAAAAGGACAAGCTGTTCCTGGTGGTTGCGCTGCATGATGCCGCCATCGAGATGAAATCGCTGCACAAGACGCTGGATTGCGACCGGCTCAGTTTCGGCAAGGCCGAGCTGTTGGAACAGGTGCTGGGTGTAAAGCCGGGATCGGTGACGCCATTTTCGGTTATCAATGACAAAAGTGGGCAGGTTACGGTAATCCTGGATGCTCCTATGATGGATGAGCCGCTGCTGAACTATCATCCCTTGGAAAACACGGCGACCACGGCCATTGCGCGCGACGATCTTTTGCGGTTCATACGCGCAACGGGTCACGAACCGCGCATCATCAAGGTCAGCAACGGACGCGTCGATCCGTCGGCGGCCTGAATACTAACGAGACCAGAAAAGGCATCGACTGACAGATGGCGAAGTTCCCAAATCCATTCGCGCGCAGCGCAGCCCCTGTAGCACCGGCGGCACCGGCCCCTGCGCCCCGGGCCGCTGCGCCCATAGCTGACGGCATGATCGGCAGCGGCATGCAGGATCTGATCAAGGATACGACCACCGCAAATTTCGCAAAGGACGTCATCGACGCGTCCAAGACGGTGCCGGTACTGGTCGATTTCTGGGCCCCCTGGTGCGGTCCGTGCAAGACGCTCTCGCCCATCATCGAGCGCCAGGTGCGCGCGGCCAAGGGCAAGGTCAAGCTGGTCAAGATGGACATCGAGGCCCATCCCTCGATCGCGGGTCAAATGGGCGTGCAGTCGATCCCTGCGGTGTTCGCTTTCGTCGACGGCCGGCCCATTGATGGTTTCATGGGCGCCTTGCCCGAGAACCAGGTGAAGGCCTTCATCGACCGGTTGATCGCAACCAGCGGCTCGGTTGATGATGGCCTAGTCGGCGCACTGGAAAGCGCCAACGCCGCCCTGCAAGCGGGCGATGCCAAGTCCGCGGCTGAGATTTTTGCGGCCGTCCTGGACGAGGACAAAGAGAATGTCGACGCCTTGGCGGGCCTAGCCAAATGTTACATCGCGTCCGGTGATTTCGAGCATGCCGAGAGCACGCTCGCCCTGGCGCCGCCCGCCAAGCAGACCCACGCCACCATCACCGGCGTGCGCGCCATGCTGGATCTCGCCCGCAAGGCTCCGTCGGCTGCGGCGACGTCGGCGCTGGAATCGGCCGTGGCCAGCAATCCGAATGACCATCAGGCACGTTACGACTTGGCGCTGGCCATGAACGCGGCCGGCAATAAGGAGGGCGCGGTCGGCAATCTGTTGGAGATCTTCAAGCGCGATCGTGCCTGGAACGACCAAGCGGCAAGGAAGCAGCTGGTGCAGTTCTTCGAGGCCTGGGGCGAGAAGGACGAAATGACTCTCGCGGGCCGGCGCCGCTTGTCGGTCATGTTGTTTGCCTAGAGCGCTTCCGGAAAAGTGTGAAGCGGTTTTCCGAATGGAAGCGCGACCTCACAAAGAGACTTTGAGGAGCTTTGCCATCAGCGGTCTCAACCGATATCAGGCGGCAGCCGATCTTCCCGCCAGGATCCCCGTGTTCCCTTTGCGCGGCGGTCTGCTGTTGCCGCGTTGCAGCCTGCCGTTGAATATCTTCGAACCGCGCTACCTGAGCCTGATCGACGATGTGCTGTCCGGCGCGCGGCTGATCGGCATTATTCAGCCGCGCCTGGTACAGGACGACGTGGAGAGTCCAAGTGGCAAGGCGGTTCCGCTGCGCACGATTGGCGGTGTCGGCAAACTGACGGCCTATCAAGAGACGGACGATGGCCGCTG
>JAYUAJ010000392.1:0-8389 GCA_043741375.1 Hyphomicrobiaceae bacterium
CCCTCCCGGCCGCTCCGGCCGCAGCTTCGATCGTGCCAGCGGCCGAGGCGCCGGCGATTCCCGAAACTGAGTCCGCTGCCAAGGAGCCCCCGGCTCCGAGCATGGAAGAAGGCATGGACACCGAAAAGAACGTTGAATTCATCGAAATGAAAGATCAGGCCGAACGGCAGGGTGAGGGCCGCGGCGACCCAGGGCGCGACGTCGATATGATCGAGAATAGTGAAGCCGGAGACGTTTCAGCGACTGCGGTACCGGTGCCCGACCCGACGCCGTCTGGCAACGATCCGGAAGCGGCAACGCAGAACTAATTAGCGCCCAGCACACGGGACGCGGCTTCAAGAACCGGAGATCAGCCGTGACAAAGACCGTCCTGATCACCGGTTCGTCCAGCGGATTTGGCAAAGACGCGGCGCTCCTGTTCAAAGCCAAGGGCTGGAACGTCGCCGCGAGCATGCGCACGCCCAGCAAGGCCGCCGCATGGACAGATCCGGCCGGATTGTTCGCGCCGGCCCTCGACGTTACCGATGCGACCTCGATCGCCGAAGCCGTGCGCGCGACGGAACTGAAGTTCGGCAGGATCGATGTGCTGGTCAACAACGCCGGTTTCGCGCTCCTGGGGCCGTTAGAAGGCGCAACTGCGGCCGATCTTAAGCGCCAGTACGACACCAACGTGCTGGGCTTGATCGCCGTGACGCAGGCCGTCCTTCCGGGCATGCGCGCCGCCGGCGGGGGCACGATCGTGAACATATCGTCGATCGGTGGCCGCCTGACGTTTCCGCTGCTGAGCGCCTACCACTCCACCAAGTTCGCCATCGAGGGATTGACGGAGTCGCTGCAATACGAACTCGCCATCCACAACATCCGCGTCAAGCTGGTGGAGCCGGGCGGCTCGAACACGAACTTCGCGGCCGGCAGCATGACCCGCAACACCCATCGCGCCTACGCTGCGCTGGTCGAAGGCCAGGCCAGCCTATTCGCCCGGCTGGTGGCGAATATGCCCGGCCCCGAGAAGGTCGCTGCGACCATCTATCGTGCGGCAACTGACGACACGACGCGGCTGCGCTACCCGGTCATCGCCGCGCCATCGCTTCCGGTGCGGCGGGTTATCGGAGCCCGGTTGTGGAGCCTGATCATGCGGCGGATGGTTCGCCGTTTGGTGCGGCAAGGCGAGCAGGCGGGGTTCCGGAACGAGGCCGAACCGCGCTAGTCATCACAGTTTGAAGAACCCCTCGGCCGCCTCGCGCGAGGCTTTGCGCGCGGCAATCTCTGCCTCGACCCGCACCCGCTCGTCGGCCAGCGACACCAGCCGGGCTTCCAGTTCGGCCACCGACAGCAGCGCCAGGTTTTCGCCCAGCATCGCGCCGGCCGGCCTTTTGGGTTTCAGCAAATCGTCGAGATCCATGGCGCTGGCTCCACTTGCGTTTTCGCCCCAAGCGGTGATCCTAACAAAAAACCTTGGGAGCGCCAGCCATGCCGACCATTCCCGCAATCATGACCGCCATCACCATTCCGCAGCCGGGCGGTCCAGAGGCGCTGACGCCGGCGACTCTGCGAGTGCCCCAGCCGGGTCCCGGTCAGTTGCTGATCAAGGTGACCGCGGCCGGAGTGAACCGGCCAGATGTGCTCCAGCGCCAGGGATTGTATCCGGTCCCGCCGGGAGCCTCGCCGCTGCCCGGACTGGAAGCCGCTGGCGAAGTGGTAGCCGCCGGAGCCGGCTGCAAACGCTATCGCACCGGCGATCTGGTGACAGCGCTGTTGAACGGTGGCGGCTATGCTGAGTACGCCATTGCCGAGGAAGGGGCGGCGCTGCCGATCCCGGCCGGCGTGCCCGCCGCCGAGGCAGCAGCGCTGCCGGAAACCGTGTTTACGGTCTGGCACAATGTCTTCGAGCGCGGCGGCCTCAAGGCCGGCGAAAATTTGCTCGTACACGGCGGATCGAGCGGCATCGGGACCACCGCCATCCAACTCGCCAAGGCCTTCGGCGCCGAGGTCATCGTGACGGCCGGCTCGCCCGAAAAGTGCGCAGCTTGCCTGAAGCTCGGCGCCAACCACGCCATCGACTATCGCACCGAAGACTTCGTGGCCGCGGTAAAGAAACATACTGGCGGGCGGGGCGTGGACGTGATCCTGGACATGGTTGGCGGCAGCTACATGGCCCGCAATTTGGATGCCGCCGCTCCCGATGGCCGCATCGTGCAAATCGCCTTCCAGACCGGCGCGAGCCTGGACATGAATGTCAGCAAGCTGATGATGAAGCGCTTGACCTGGACCGGATCGACCCTGCGTCCACGCACCAACGCCTTCAAGGCGCGTCTGGCCGGAGAGATCGAAGCCAAAGTCTGGCCGCTTGTGGTGGCAGGCAAACTTCGCCCCGTCATGGACCAGACGTTTCCCTTGACCGACGCAGCGGCCGCGCACGCGCGCCTTGAGTCGGGCCACCACATCGGCAAGATCGTGCTCGTGACATAAGGTCAGGGACCCGCACCACTTAAAATGAATATTATGCATTACAATCAATAGTATACGCGTCCCATTTCTGCCCGATTGACGGCCGCCAATAGCTCTTGGGGAGGCCGCAGCCATGCAGCGGCACTGAGCCATGGGGGCCTATCATTGTTGCTTCGTTTCGCATTCGTTCCGCTTTTTGTGCTCGGGGGAGCTGACGCCGCAGCCGAGACGATGGAGCAGGCCTTGGCGGAGGCCGCGGTCCACAATGCCGCGATCATTGGCCAGCGGGCGCGCGCCGACGCTGCCGGTGAAGCTGTCACGATTGGCGAGGCCGGTTACTTTCCAAACATCTCGGTCGAGGGCACCGCAAGGGCCGGGAACTTGCCGGCCACTGCTGGCCTCGCCGCACCGGCCAACGATCAGCTTACGCTGGATCAGCGCTCGCTTGCCTATTCGGTCACGCTGCAACAGCCGATTTTCGATGGCTTCAAGACCTATCATACCGTGGCATCGGCAGAGGCCTCCGCGTCCGCCGAGCGCCAGGATCTCGCCGGCGTTACCGAGACCGTGCTGACGCAGGCGGCGGCGGCCTTCGCCGATGTCATCCGCAACCGGAGCATCGTCGCGCTGCGTAAGCAAAACGTGGCGAACCTAACCCGCGAGCTGACGGCGACCGAGCAACGCAGCGCCCAGGGCGACGCCAGTGAGATCGACATGCGGCAGGCGTCCGCCCGTCTCGCCGACGCCTCGGACGCCTTGGCCGCAGCCGAAGCCGATCGGGACGGAGCCAGCGCGCGCTATCAGATGGTGATCGGCCATGCCCCCGGTGAGCTGCAGCGGCCGGTTCTGCCGGCTGCCGCCCTACCCGGCTCGCTGGACGAAGCCTTGGCGATGGGCGCCCACGCCAATCCGCGCATCCTGTCCGCGCTCAACCGCGAAGATGCCTCCCGTCACGATATTGGCATCGCACGCAGCGCCATGCTGCCCAAAGTGGCGATCGAGGCCCAATACCAGCGCAGCTATGTGCAGACGGGGTTGCCGTTGGCCCGCGATCAGAGCGTCAGCGTGGCCGGCCGCGCATCCGTCCCGTTGTTCGATGGCGGAGCCGCCTTGGCGCAGACCCGGCAGGCCAAGTTTCTGCATGCTGCGCGTCTGCAGGCCGTGAGCGAGCAACGCGCAGCCGTCGCCTCGGACATTGCGGGGGTGTGGGCGCAATTGGCGGCGGCCCGCAAGCGCACCAGCCTCAACGCCAGAGCGGTTGAGGCCCATCGTGCGGCCGTGGACGGATTACGGCGCGCGCGCAAGGCGGGGCAGAGGACAACCTTGGAGGTCCTCGACGGGGAGCGTGACCTTATCGAGGCGGAAGTCCGGCAGCAGAACTCCAAGCGTGATCTGCTCGTCGCGGCTTACGCCCTGCTGGCCGCAATTGGACAACTGCTGGCGCCGTGATCGATCGAGCCAGCGTCCTTCTCGACATACCTTCCCAGCGCCAGCCGGGGTTGCGGCCGGGTGGACCCCGAGGCAATGTCGACCGCGCATTTCCCGCCAAGAGCACAACTTATGCCCGAGCGCCGCCTCACACGATTCGAGACCCGCAACCAGCCGGTTGTCAGTTTCGGCACGTTTCTACAGCGCATGGGCGTGAGCCTCGCCACGGCGGGAGTTCTGATCGGCCTGTCGCTGATGATCGGAATGGCGGGCTACCAGGGCTTTGAGGGTATGAGTGCCGTCGATGCCTACCTCAACGCGAGCATGCTGCTCGGCGGCATGGGGCCGGTGGACGCCCTGCATACCACTGCCGGAAAGCTCTTTGCCGCAACCTACGCGCTGTTTTGCGGCGTACTGCTGATCGTGACGACTGGCATCATCCTGGCGCCGGTCGTCCATCGGGTCCTGCATGCCCTGCATGCCGACGATGCTGACGACGACGGCGGCAACGAGTCATGACCACTCCAGCGCTTGAAACCGAGGTGCAGGTCGCATCCCGGTTGGCCAAAGCGACGCACACGACAGCGCTGCTTTTGTACTTCTGCGGTGTCGGTTGCCTGTCGATCATGGACGCGACCGTCAAACAGGTGGCCCCGCGCTACTCGACGTTTGAAGTCAGCTTCCTGCGTTTCGTCGCCGGCACGATCGTCATCGCCGTCATCGTGGCCTGGCTCCGTCCGGGCTGGCCGAGCCGCGAAATGATCTCCGTCAACGGCATCCGCTCGGTGTTGACGGTGCTGACGTCCCTGACCTTCTTCTTTGCCCTGACGGCACTGCCTCTGGCCGAAACAGTGGCACTGACGTTCCTGACCCCGGCGTTCTTGGCCCTGTTCGGCGCCTGGCTGCTGAAGGAGCGGCTGTCGTCACAGATCGGCGTCGCGCTTGGCATCGGATTTCTCGGCATGCTGGTCATCGTCGGCGGGCAGATCGGGACGACGGCCTACGGACCTCTGGCTCTGGCGGGGGCCTGCGCGGCCTTGGCGGCGGCCGTGTTCTACGCTCTCTCGATGGTGCTGCTGCGTTCGCGGGCGACGCGCGACCCGATACCGCTGATCGTCCTCGTACTCCATATCTGCGCCACGACGATCCTCGCTGTCCCGGCCGTGCTGACCTGGCAAACACCGTCGCGGCAGGATGCGATGATCTTCGGCGCCATCGGCGTGCTCGGCACCGGCGGACATCTGTTGCTGGCCAATGCGTTCGCGCGCTCGCAGGCTGGGCGGCTGGCTGCGCTGGAGTATACCGCCCTGCTCTGGGCCGTGGGGCTGGGTTACATCTTTTTTGCTGAAGTACCCGGCATCGCGACAATCATCGGCGCACTGTTCATTGTGGCGAGCGCCGTGATGGCGAACCGGACGTGATCTGGCGACGGATCACACCTTTTCGACCGGCGCCACCTTGAATATCTGCAGCGCGCCGCGCCGCAGCACCCGCATCTCGATCTCAAGCCCGATTCGCCCGGCATCGAGCACGCGCAGCAAATCATCGACGGCCTCGATCGGTTTGCCGTCCAATCCCACCACGATGTCCCCGGGGCGCAATCCCGCCAGATCAGCCGGGCTGCCGGCGACAACCTCAACCGCCTGCACGGCGCTCTGCTGCGTCAGACCGTTGGCGTGCGCAACGCGCCGGAGCAGCGGCACGTGACTACCTGCGATGCCGATCCTGGCCCGCCGCACCCGGCCGTGCTTGAGAAGCTCCGTCAGCACAAGCAGCGCCGTGTTGCTGGCAACCGAAAAACAGATGCCCTGCGCGCCCATGATCATGGCGGTATTGATGCCCATGACGCGGCCTTGCGACGTCACCAACGCGCCGCCCGAATTTCCCGGGTTGAGCGCGGCATCGGTCTGGATCACGTCGTCGATCAGCGCGCCCGATTGCGAGCGCAAGGACCGGCCGGTGGCGCTGACCACGCCTGCGGTGACGCTCGACTGGAAGCCGAGCGGATTGCCGATCGCGATTGCGAGCTGGCCAGGCCGCACGCGCTTGGAATCCTCGAACTCGGCGGCATGGAAGCGGTCCGTGCTGTCAGCCCGCAACACCGCGAGATCGGTTTCCGGGTCCTGCCCCAGCACGCGCGCACCCAGCCGGCGGCCATCGTCGAGCGCGATTTCGATCCGCTCGGCGCCCGCGATGACGTGCTGGTTGGTCAGCATCAGGCCGTCGGGAGAAATCATCACCCCCGAACCCGAGCCGCGCTTTTGCGGCTGCCCGCGGCCGGGAAAGCCGCGCCCACCGGGGTTGGCGCCCTCCACCTGCACGTGCACCACCGCCGGGCCCGCGATTTCGACCGCGCCGATGACGGCGTGCGAATAGGCATCCAGCAGATCCACATCGACGGACTGTAACGGCATCCGCTCTGGTTGAGCCATCGGTCTGTCCTGACGTCATTGCGATCGGTGTTAAGTGGGGGCTTGGAGAGCATGTCTCAAGGCCGGGCACGGCCTGGACAATCGGCTAGGCCGCCTTTAGCAATTCGATTGGTGGCGACGGCGTTCAACCGCGAATTTTAGGACTGAGGATGACAACCGCGACGGATGCGAGGCCGACAGTGCGGGTACGCGTGGTCGGGGGCTTGGGCAATCAGATGTTCTGCGCTGCGGCTGGAATGGCGCTGGCGCACCGGCTGGGGGCCAATCTCGAGTTGGGCATCGATAAAATCCTGCGCTTGAAGCAGCGGGACTATGGCCTTGGTGCGTTCAATCTCAAGGCCAAGTTGATCGAAGGCGACGGCTGGCAGTTCTCGCGCCGCGCCGCGCCGCTGCATTTCCTGCGCGGGCTTGTTTCCAGAGCCGGCGGGCCTCCCGCCACCATCTGGCGGCAGCGCGGACACCATTTCGACCCCGAATTTCTCGCCCTGACGGGCAATGTGCTTCTGCGCGGTTTCTTCCAGTCGCCGCGCTACTTTGAGGACATCGTCCCGGAAGTACGCGCGGCGTTCGACCTGAAACCGCTGCTCTCGGAGGCCGGCCGCAAGCTTGCCACGGCGGCGGCCGGCGAGCACAGCATCGCACTCCATATCCGGCGTGGCGACTACCTCTCAGTCGCCTCGAACGCGGATATCTTCACAACCTTGGGGGCAGACTACTATCGGAACGCCCTCGGGCTATTGGGTCGCATCGTGCCGAGCCCGCGCATTTTCGTGGTTACGGACGATCAACCGGCGGCACGCGAGCTCTTGCAGGGTGTCCCCGCGATAACGTTCGCCGAGGGCACGACCGCGTTCGACGACATGCACCTGATCTCGGCCTGCCGGCACCACATCATCGCCAACTCATCGTTCAGCTGGTGGGGCGCCTTCCTGGACGCGCGCCGAGACGGCCTGACCATCGCGCCGCGCCATTGGTTCAAGCGGCCGGCCGCGCTGCGCATGCATACGGACGATACCTATCCGCAGGGTTGGCTGATTTTGTAGCGTGGCAGGTGGTGGCGGGGGGAGAAACTGGTGGGCGCGGCAGGGATTGAACCTGCGACCCCTCGCGTGTGAAGCGAATGCTCGTACCGCTGAGCTACGCGCCCGTTCCAGTCGCCCGCCAGATAGGGGGCGGGCATGGGTGGTGTCAAGAGTTGCGCGGGACCCAATAACAGCGCGGAGGCCCGGATTGCTCCGGACCCCCGCGTCTTACGAGGAGCAAATCCCGGGCGAGAGGCGCCGCCCGGGTGATAGAGGCAACTAGGCAATGAACAGGAAGTCAGCCGATTCCAGAGCGTGAGCAGCACTGTTACCGACAACTGTCGCGGTCATCTGCGTCAGGTCGAAGTGGCCGACGGTGATGGCAACAGCCACACCGGTGCCGTCCGAGTCGAACTTCAGGATGCCAGTTGCGTCGTCGTAAAGGAACTGGGCGTGGGCCGCGTTTGCGACAACGGCGCCGCTGCCGCTTACGACTGCGTCACTGGCGACCGTAATGGACGCAAGGTTGTGGGTCGTCGAGGTGCCGGCAACCACCGAGGCGCCGTAGTTGGCAGTGTAGTAGGCATTGTTGCCAGTGCCGGCAATGGTGATCGCCGTGCCCGCTACGCCCGTAGCTGTTGCCGCAACCGTGGCGCCGAAGTCCGCCAGCTTGATGTAGACGCGATCGCCCTGGCCCTGGTCGAAGCCCTTGATCGTATCGTCGCCATTGGCCACGGTACCGCTGGTCGCCGTGATGCTGATGTAGTCGCGCTGGAAGTTGCCAGAAAGGTCGTAGGTGTCATTGCCGGCGCCGCCGATCAGCGTGTCCGCCGCCCCAACCACTGACGCCGTCAGGATGTTGTCGTTGCCTGCGCCGCCGTTTACCATGCCGCCGCCAACCGCCGTGAGGGTGTCAGCAAAGCCCGAGCCGATGACATTTTCGACGTCGATGATCGTGCCCGAACCGCCACCGCCCTGGAAGTTGAAGGCCGTACTGCCGATCAGCGATGACAAGTTCACAGTCACGCCAGTCGTAGCGTTGCTGAAGTCCATCGTGTC
>JAYUAJ010000393.1:0-8387 GCA_043741375.1 Hyphomicrobiaceae bacterium
GGACCCTTGATAGCCAGCCGGTCGTCGGCGCCGAACATCACCACGGCAATCTGGAACTCATCGGAGGGCGCGGTGGCGTCGACCAGTTTGTCCCATTCATTGCCATCGCTCCTGGCCAGGCCCAGCCAGGGCAGCGCTTTGTTCACGACATCGATGCTCTGGGGCGCAAGATCTGTGGCCAAGGCGGTCGCAAGGCCGGCGCCGAACGAATCGCCGAAAACCAGCAGCTTGTAGCGATCCTTGGGTGGGAACGGCGTCAGGTAGCTGGCATAGCCCTGCTCGGCGTGCGCCGGCAGAACGGTGGCAGCGATCCAGCACAATAGCAGTGCCGGTATCAGGCCGAGCCAGCGCAGAGGCTCAACTGTGCTCATCTTGTCTCAACGCCTCCAGCACTTTCAAACTGGGAAATCCGTCCACCGGCAGGCCTTTGCTCTGCTGATAGCTACGCAAGGCCGTGATGGTCTCTGTGCCCATCAAGCCGTCTTGCGAACGGACGGTCAATCCGCGCGAAGCAAGCAGCCGCTGCAATTCCTTGCGCTCCTCCAGCTGCAGCGCCCGTTCGGCGACCGGCCACGGCTTGTCGATGAACGGCGCGTCGATCAGCTTTTGGGCCAGCCACACCACCGCCAAGCCATAGGACACCGAATTGTTATAGCGCAACAACGCGCGGAAATTTCCGGTGACCAGCAGCGCGGGGCCGTTGGAGCCGGCCGGCAGCAACAGCGAGGCCTTGAGGTCGTCCGGCGCCAGCGGCTTGCCATTGGCGCGGCGCACCCCGGCACGAGCCCAGGCGCTGAGGGGCTTGCGCGTCGCGGTCCCGGCTTGACTGAAATCGAACTTGGCGGGCAATTGCACTTCGAAGCCCCATGGCTCGCCCGCCTTCCAACCATTCGACTTCAAAAGGTTGGCGGCGGAGGCGACCGCATCGGTGGCACTGCCCCAGATGTCGCGGCGCCCGTCGCGATCGAAGTCGACAGCATACGCCTCGTAGGTTGTGGGGATGAATTGCGTATGTCCCATGGCGCCGGCCCACGATCCGGTCATGCGCTCGGGCGCGACGTCACCGTGCTCTAAGATCCGCAGGGCCGATATGAGCTGCTGCTCGCCAAAGCGTGCACGCCGCCCGCCGCGCCAGCCAAGCGTCGCAAGCGAACGAATGACGACGTACTGGCCCATGTTGCTGCCGTACATGGACTCGACACCCCAGACCGCCGCAACAAAGTTGGGCGGCACACCATAGACTTTCTCGATGACTTTCAGGCCGGCGAGGTTGCCCGCGTAGGCCTGCTTGCCAAGCGCGAAGCGTTTCTCCGAGACGATCTGGCTGAGGTACTCCGAGACCGACTGCTCGTGCTCAGGCTGCTGCTTGGGTTTGGCCAGAATCCGCATATCGGGCGCGAGGTTCGCGAACGCTTTCGTAAACGTGGCGCGCGAAACACCCTTGGCCTGGGCCTTCGGCCAGAGCGAGGCGACGTAGGCCTTGAAGTCGGCGAGGTCGACGGCAGTAACTTCGGGCTGGCTTTGCGGGGCAGCGTCGGCGGCGAACGTGACCGGCGCGATCGACGTCAGCATCACGAGCGCCAACCCAGCCGCCAGTGCGCCGCAGCGCACCATACGGATAAAGACCATCGCGGCTCGATCAATGCCTGGGGTGGGGCGCAATGGCTTGTCATCCAATGGGTTAGCTGCGGCGGCGATTCGTGAAATCGCGAACCGTTCTTTTACCCGTCCTCGCCGTAATGTTCCAGGGCTATGCAAATGGACCTGGCGTCACTGCGCGGCGGCGCTTGCCCCCTCCAACGCCGCGAGGTCCGCCTCCGAGGGATAGCACCGCAATGGCAGCTTCCGGCTCTTCTGGAACTCGCCGATCGCCACGCGCATCTTGGAGCCGATCTTGCCGTCCACCTTGCCGATATCATAACCGAGCGTGACCAGCTTCTTCTGCAGGTCGAACACTGCGGCCTCTGTCAGATGGCTCTGCTCGGCCCATTTGGCCTCGAACGGCTCGCCACCGTCGATACGGTCAGCAAGGTGGCCCACGAACAGGGCATAGAGATCGGCGTAGTTGTAGACCTTCAGCGACAGGAAATTGTTGAACACCAGGAAGGCCGGTCCGTCACTGCCCTCCGGCAGCAGCAGAAAGGCCGGATCGCTGAGCTCGGAAGGCCGGAACGGCTTGCCATACGCGCGCACGAACCCGAGTTTCACCCACTCTTTCAGCGGCCGGGGCCGGTCGAAACCGCCCCAGGTGCAATCCATGACTTTGGGCTTGCGCACCTCGTAACCCCACGATTTGCCGCGCTGCCAGCCGACCGGCGTGCCGTCGCGGTCCACCGCCTTGTCGAGTTCGACGGCGCTGGTCGCCAGCGCATCGGGCACCGAGGTCCAGACGTTGCGCTTGCCGTCACCGTCGAAATCCACCGCGTAGTCGCGAAAACCGGTCGGCATGAACTGCGTCAGGCCGAAGGCGCCGGCCCAGGAACCGGTGAAGCCGGCAGGCGTGATATCGCCGTCCTCGAGGATCTTCAGAGCCCAGACGAACTGCTCGCGGAAATACTCCTTGCGCCGTCCAGCGTAGGCTTGGGTGGCGATCACCTGCAGCACCGATTTGGTCGTCTTCTCCTTGCCGTAGTCGGTCTCGCGCCCGAAAATCGCCAGCAGCACGCTGGGACGGACGCCATATTTCTTTTCGATGCCACTCAGCGCCGCGTTCCATTGCGTGGCGACCGCCTGACCCCGCTTGGCGAGGCCTTCAATGCGCGACGATTTCAGGTAGTCGCTGGCAGGACGCAAGAATTCCGCTTGGGCAGTGTTGGGTTTGCGCTGCGGCACGCCATCGAGCTCAGGCAGCGTGAGGTCGGGCTGCAGTCCAGCGATTGCGCTATCGAATGTCGCGCGCGAAACGCCGATCTTTTCGGCATCGGGCCAAGTGCCCTTGAGGAACTGCCGAAATGCCGCCAAAGTCGGGGGAGCCGCCGCGTCCGCCGATGGCGCTACGATCGACAGCGCCGCCAGCAGAAAAACCAGACCTGAGGCAATCCGCACAGCACTCATGATCGTTTCCCGTCTGGGCCGGTTTTGGAGTGGGCTGGCGCCGTCTGGTGCACCCGGCCCGGGGCCATTTGGTTTTGGTCTGATGCAGCATGTGGTCGGAAGTTAGGCCAGGCCTTGCTCCCACGTCGCGCGCGACCGCAACGGACAACTGGGTACTTTCCTCAAGCAATCCAAAGGGTTCATCGCGTCGCACTAGGTGCGTCCCCAGGACCGGCATTTAGGTGTCGCCAATCCTTCAGCGCCATGGTGAAGGTATGTCGAACGGCTCATTGCAAGGAAGCAGCATGTCCTGGCATGTCACGGCGCAGGATCCACTCGTGCCGCTGTATCACCCAACTTCGGTCGTGCTGGTTGACGACGATCCAGCGGCGCTGCACGCCATGACGCTTGTCCTGCAAGGCGCAATCCGCAATCGCAACGCCTCGATGCGTCGCTGATGGCGGACGCTGCGCCGCCCGCCGGCACGCTGGAGCATATTCGCGATCCGGGCGAGCGCGCCCTGCATCTCAAAGCCTCGCGCCTGCCGCGCGTCTTTTCTGATTCGAACCGCTTCGGGCGCACCTCTGTCATAGCGGCCAGCTCTACTCAAGCCAGCCTCGACATCCTTCACGATATGCGCGACGCGCCCTTGCGCAAACTCTTGCTAGCGCCGAGCGCCGACGATGCGGTCGCCAAGCAGGCATTGCACGAGGGCTTGGTCGATGCGGTCCAAGATGGCCATCCGGCGCAGTCTGACACCGCCCTGACAGATCTTCTGCTCAAGATGCAAATGGATTTTTTCCGTAATCTGACGAGCCCGATCGAACCAGTGCTGGCGCGTGCCGACACGCGCTTCCTGCAGGATCCAGCGGTTCGCGCGGCATTTGCCGACTTCGCCACCGAGCACGCCATCATCGAGCACTGCGCCTGCATGCATCCGCCGGGCATCCTGGGATTGGATGTCGCTGGCAACGCGGCCCTCATGATCGTGGTTGATGACGACTACCGGCAGGCCTCGTTCGAAATCGCCCATGCCGAGGGCGCGCCAACCGAATTGCTGCGGCAGCTGGCGCACGGCGATACGCTCGCGGTGTTCCCAACCGCCAATGGTTTCTACGCCGCCGATCTTGCCGTCAATTGGCGCGACTGCCTCTGGCCGGGACGCAAGCTTGGCGACAATGGTTGGACGAGCGCCGTCATCGACGAGCCGGAAGCAACGCGCATCGTATGCGGGTCGATCGCCAGTTATGACAGCTATCGCAGGCGGCGGCTGAGCTGACGCTGTAGGGCGCGTTAGGCGTTGCCGTACGCACCGTTCATGGGCGTGACTGGTGCAATACGCGTGTCAGCCCTTGATCGCGGCCTGCAGCAGCGCCTTGGCCTCGGGGCTAGCCCACTCGGCGGGTCCGATCAGGCGGCCGATCTCGTGCCCGGTGCGGTCGATCAGTAGCGTGGTCGGAAGGCCGATGATGCTGAGGGCATGCTGGGCATCGCTGCTGTCCGTAAACAGCCCCAGTTGCTTGATGCCGTTGTCGCTCCAGAATTTGCGCGGCTTTTCCAGGCCTCCCCGGTCGGTCGCAAGAGCAATCACGTCGAAGTCCCTGCCGCCAAGCTCCGCCTTCAACTTATCTAGCTCGGGCATTTCCTTGCGGCAGGGCACGCACCAGGTGGCCCACAGATTGAGCAGCACGACTTTGCCGCGCCAAGCCTCCAGAGCGAACTCCTTGCCGTCGGCATCCTTGAACGCAACCTTCGGTACTTCCGGCGGGGCCGGGTTGATGAGGAACGCGGCCATCTCGCCGGTGTTGAGACCCTTCAGCGCTGGGCTTGCCATCGCGGCTGGGGTCGCGGCGCCCTTGCCAGCTCCCCCGCCTTGCAGATAGAGAGCAAGGCCTGCGGCCACAACGGCCAACGCGACCGCTCCCCAGACGCCATAGCCCCGCCCGCCCGCACCCGGGCCGTCCCGTCCTTCGACCTTTGGTTGCTCAGACATGCCGAAATCACCTCAAAAACCGCGCGTCTCATCCTCAGCCAAACCCGCCGTTGCTGCGCCCGGCTCAAACCGCATGTGGGGGGGGCGGTTCGCTTCGGGGCCTGCCGCGATCATGGAGCAGATAAACGCCTCCATCGACTTCGACAAGCGGCTGGCGCGCGAGGATATCCAAGGCTCGAAAGCCCATGCGGCAATGCTGGCCAAGTCGGGGATTCTCACCAGCGAGGATGCTGCGCGCATCGCCGAAGGTCTAGACACGATTGCGTCAGACATTGCCGCCGGCCGCTTCACGTTTTCGCGCGCGCTGGAAGACGTGCATATGAACGTGGAAAGCCGCCTCAAGGAGATGATCGGCGAGCCGGCGGGACGGCTGCACACGGCGCGCTCACGCAACGATCAGGTCGCGACGGATTTCAAGTTGTATCTGCGCAGTCAACTGGAGGCGACTGGCCTGCAGTTGGCAAACCTGCAGCAGACGCTGGCCGAAAAAGCGCTCGCCCATGCCGATACGGTCATGCCCGGCTACACTCACCTGCAGACCGCCCAGCCCGTCACCTTCGGCCATCACCTGATGGCCTATGTGGAAATGTTCGCGCGCGATCGCGGCCGCTTTTCCGACGCCCGCAACCGCCTCAACGAATGCCCGCTCGGCGCGGCCGCGCTGGCCGGGACCAGTTTTCCGATAGACAGGGAGATGACCGCCAAGGCGCTCGGCTTCGACCGCCCCACGGCCAATTCGCTCGACAGCGTCGCCGACCGCGATTTCGTCCTGGAGACGCTCTCCGCTGCAACCATAACCGCGGTCCACCTCAGCCGCCTGGCCGAAGAAATCGTGTTCTGGTGCTCGGCCGAATTCGCTTTCATTAAGCTTTCGGATGCTTTCACAACCGGCTCCTCCATCATGCCGCAAAAACGCAATCCCGACGCTGCCGAGCTGACGCGTGCAAAGATCGGGCGGATCGCGGGCGCCTTCCAGGGCCTAGTCATGGTCATGAAGGGCCTCCCCTTGGCCTATTCCAAGGACATGCAAGAGGACAAGGAGCCCACCTTCGAGGCGCTCGACACACTCGAACTGATGCTGGCCGCCATGACGGGCATGATCGCCGATATGCAACCGCAGATTGAGAACATGCGGCGCGCTTCCATGCGCGGCTATTCCACTGCAACTGACCTCGCCGACTGGCTGGTGCGCGAAGCCGGCGTGCCCTTCCGCGACGCCCACCATATTACGGGCCAAGTGGTGGCGCGGGCCGAGAGTCTAGGCGTGCGCCTGGACGAACTGCCGCTTGAGGCCATGCGCGCGGTAGACGCCCGCATCGACCAACGCGTCTTTTCGGTGCTGACGGTCGAGAATTCGGTCGCCAGCCGGGTGAGCTATGGGGGAACCGCGCCACAGAACGTGCGAAAAATGGCCACGTCCTGGCTAAAGCGTTTGGAGAAAGAGTTTTCTGCTGGTTAGATGGCGGATAGAGAGGCCGGCAGCAACCGGTAGGGGAGACTATGGGCGCTTTCATCCGGGCAGGTTTGGTTGCGGCGATCGCAGGGCTGGCGCTGGCCGGCTGCGGCGTCAACGGCCCGCTCGAGCCGCCGGGTGGAGCTGCTGCGGCCGAAGCGAAGGCGGAAAAGGTGGCCCCGAAGGCGCATCAGCCGTTTGTGCTGGATGGGTTGCTGCGGTAGACGACCCGGCGAGCGGCCAAGCCGCGCTGCGCCATCATGGTGCAGCGCGGCAAGAAATCCCTCTAATCGCGCTCCACGCACATGGCGACGCCCATACCGCCGCCGATGCAGAGCGTGGCGAGGCCCTTCTTGGCGTTGCGGCGCTTCATTTCATAGAGCAGCGTCGTCAGAACGCGGGCGCCCGACGCGCCGATCGGGTGGCCGATGGCGATGGCACCGCCGTTCACGTTCACCTTGGCCGTGTCCCAACCGAGGTCCTTGTTGACGGCGCAGGCCTGCGCCGCGAAGGCCTCGTTGGCCTCCACCAGATCGAGATCGCCGGCCTTCCAGCCAGCCTTGTCCAGCGCCGCGCGCGAGGCCGGGATGGGGCCCGAGCCCATGATCGCGGGGTCCACGCCGACAGACGCCCAAGAGACGATGCGGGCCATCGGTGAGATACCGCGCTTCTTGGCCTCGGCCGCCGACATGAGCACGAGAGCCGCCGCGCCGTCGTTGATGCCGGACGCGTTCGCCGCCGTCACGGTGCCCTCCTTGTCGAAGGCCGGGCGCAGCTTGGCGATGCTCTCCAGGGTGACGCCGGACTTGATGTACTCGTCTTCGGCCACGACCGTGTCGCCCTTCTTGCCCTTGATGGTGACCGGCGCGATCTCGTCCTTGAACTTGCCGGCCTTCTTGGCCGCTTCGGCCTTGTTCTGCGAGGCGACCGCGAAGGTGTCCTGTTGCTCGCGGGTGATCTGCCACATCTTGGCGACGTTCTCGGCGGTGTTGCCCATGTGGTAGCCGTTGAAGGCGTCCCACAGGCCATCCTTGATCATGGTGTCGATGAGCTTGAAATCGCCCATCTTCGTCCCGTCGCGCAAATGGGCGCAGTGCGCCGCCTGGCTCATGCTTTCCTGGCCGCCGGCGACGACGATTGAGGCCGAACCATCGGCGATCTGTTGCGCGCCCAGCGCCACGGCGCGCAGGCCCGAACCGCACAGCTGGTTCATACCCCAGGCCGGGGTAGCGTGCGGAATGCCGGCATTGACGGAGGCCTGGCGTGCCGGGTTCTGTCCCTGACCCGCCGTCAGGATCTGGCCCATGATCACCTCGTTCACGTCACTGGCCTTGATGCCCGCCCGCTCGATTGCAGCGGTAATGGCGATGCGCCCCAGCTCATGGGCGGGCACGCCCGCGAGCGCTCCATTGAAGGAGCCAACTGGGGTGCGCGCGGCGCTGGCGATGACGATGGCGTTGTCTTTGTTCATGGTGAAGTCCTTGCTGTCGGGGGTTCGGGGGCGCGCGAAAGGGCCGATAGCCCATTTAGCAGCCGACGGGACCGGCGTGCAATGCACCTTCGCGATGCCTCCTTCGCGCCCGCAACACGGGTTTGGCCCCGCAAAGTCCGTTTGCAGGCGTTATTTTTGTGCTACTGTCTCGCAATTGCGAAGATGGCCAGCCGTCTGTCGCCCCCCGCGATCCCCTAATTTTCGAGGCCCGTCGTGGACCAAACCACACAAAGCGCAACGGCGAAAACGCCGGTCACGATCAAGAAATACGCCAACCGCCGGCTCTATAACACCGAGACCAGCACCTATGTGACGCTAGACGATCTGGCCGAGATGGTGCGCGGCGAGCGCGACTTCGTGGTGTTCGACGCCAAGACCGGCGAGGACCTAACGCATAGCGTCCTGACGCAGATCAT
>JAYUAJ010000394.1:0-3604 GCA_043741375.1 Hyphomicrobiaceae bacterium
GCCCGGCTGGGCATGGATGACCTCTGGCGAGATCCCCGCCCGGAAGGCAGCCTCGCTGGCCGCACGTTCGTTGAAGCGCATGACCTGATGCACCGGAATGTCGTCGCCGACGCGCACCACGAACCGTTCGCCACCCTGTTGCACGGTGAAGTTCACGTTGGTGATGCCGCCGCCAAGCGGCTCTGGGCTCACCGGCCCGCGCCAGATCGGCAACGCCTGTACGCGCTGAATCGGAGTGCTCATTGTTCTTCGCCGTCCAATCGGTGACGTTTAACCAGAAGACCAAACGACTGCATCGTCTCATCTATTCGGATGACGTCAAACACAAGCCGCTAGGGTATATTTGTCCGTGCGCAGAGCGATTGCATCCAAAGCTAGCAACCACATGTTTTGCAACCTTCGGTTGCCGTTCGTGTGTAGTACAGGCTTTTGATAGCGTTGCTTGTCAATTGCTCAAGACACCAGCTTTGTCCGGCATCGGCGTCAATAATCATTCCGCGTTATTTATCGAACTCAGTTATTTAGACTGCCTCCAATCTACAAAAGGCAGCACAAGTCACTTGCAATTTGGGCGATGTTCCGGCATAAATTTAGCTGCCGGTGTGGTCCAAAAGGAACATGCTCTCACGATTGTCGGCTAGGACTCTGCGACCCCCAAACGTCCACTGCCTTTCCCGAATGTCTGAGATTTCCAGGCCCGAGCGTGCGGGTTTGGCGATCGGCTAGCATCGCTGCACGCAACTCACTTTTGGGGAAGGACCCACTGCAATGCGCATTACTGGCACCGTCAAATTCTTCAACGCCGCCAAGGGCTATGGTTTCATCCAACCGGCCGATGGCAGCAAGGACGTGTTCGTGCACGTCTCGGCGTTGGAGCGTGCGGGCATCCGTAGCTTGAACGAAGGCGACAAGGTCTCGTTCATCCTGGAAGACGACCGCAAGGGCCGCGGCAAGCAAGCCGGCCAGATCGAGCGCGCGTAGAACCTTTCAGCTTTCCTTGGAATCGCTTCAGCGCTCTAAGTCTTTGTGTGGTCACGCTTCTTACACTTTTCCGGAAGCGCTCTGGTGCCTGACGGGATCGGACTGAGCCAAAGACGCCGCCACCCTGCTGGCGGCGTTTTCGATTTGCGGCCGTGCCGTTGCGGAGCACTTCTTTTCGTACTGAAGCAGAAGTGCCATCCCGGACCAGCACTGCACCAAAAATGCTGCAGTGCATCCCTGATGACAATGGGTTCGATTTGACCGGAAATGGTCTAGCGCGCGCTGTCACCAACGTACGGGTTGCTCATACGCTCCTGCCCCAGCGTGCCATGTGGACCGTGGCCAGGCAGGAACGCCACATCGTCGCCGAGCGGCAACAGTTTGCTGCGGATGGCCGAAACCAGTGCGTCGTGATCGCCATACTCCATGTCGGTCCGGCCGATCGATCCGTTGAACAATGTGTCGCCAACCAGCGCAAACTTGTTGGCGTCGTTGTAGAACACCAGCGATCCCGGCGTATGCCCGGGCACATGCAGGATCGAGAAGGTCAGGCCCGACAGTGTCAGCGTATCGCCCTCGCTTAGCCAGCGGTCCGGCGTGACCGCGCGCACGCCTTCCATGCGGTATTCCAGCGCCTTGCCGGGCAACCCGTCGAGCAGGAACTTGTCGCGCTGGTCCGGCCCCTCGATCGGCACCCCGCCCAGCGCCTCCTTTAGCTCGGCCGCGCCTCCGGCATGGTCAATGTGCCCATGGGTCAGCCAGATGCGCTCCACGGTTACGCCCATCTCCTTGATGGCTGCCAGTATCCGAAGCACATCCCCCCCCGGATCGACAACGGCGGCGCGTTTCGTTGCGGCATCGCTGATGATCGAGCAGTTCTGCTGAAAGCCGGTCACCGGCACGATGGCCACACGCAGTGTCGAGGCGGTCATGCCCGTCCTTTCGAGGGTTGTGTCAGGCCCGTCCCGCCGGCTTCAACGGTTGGGCGCCAACAGCAGTATGAGGCTCGCGACCAGCAACATCAATGCTGCGCCGGCCGCACCGATGGCAGCCACCGCCACCAGGGCCGTCGGATCGCTGGGTCCTGGCATCGCCATGCCGGCGACGTGGTGATGCTCGCCCAGCACGTGGCCTTTGAGCGCTCCGCTCAGTGCGCCTCCCAACAGACCAATGATCGGATTGCCCGACCCCGGCAGCAACAGCCTCCGAGTGATCCATCCCATCGCATAAACCACGATCAGGCCCGCCACGGCCGACAGCGCAATTTGTAAACTTATGTCCATAGTCAGCCTCCAGTTCGAAGCCTTGAATGAGTACTGGGCGCCCACGCACCTCGGGACAATGGCATGAGCTTGCGCGACACACCCCATCGGCGCTATTTTGTCGCATTCGACCCTCTCGTGGAGGCTCCTATGCGGCAAACCGGAACGGTGAAATTCTTCAACCACGCCAAAGGCTTCGGCTTCATTACGCCGGATCAGGGCGACAAGGATCTGTTCGTGCATGTCTCGGCCCTGCAGGCCTCGGGGATGACGAGCCTCGATGAGGGCATGCGCGTATCGTTCGATACCGAACCGGACAAGCGCGGCAAGGGTCCCAAGGCGATCGCGCTCAAGCTCGAAGCCTGAGCGCGGAAATCGCCCCAAATCGCCCGTAAATCCAGATCAAAGCTGTGGGCATGGCCCTGCCAGCGCTGGCGATACCTGCGCAAGCCGGGCATAACGGAGCTTGCGGGACATACCGGGTACGGAGCAGAGCCATGTTGATAGGGCAGAACTGTCATAAGAATGCGCTGCTGCGCGTTGCGATGTTTGGAATTGCAGTCTCGATGCTGACCGGGCCCGCTTGGTCGCAGGCAACCTCGGCTGGCGCGGTAAAGAAACCGGCCGTGACTGCGGGCACCAGCGCCGCCGCCGATGCTGTGGCGGCCGATGGTCCGGCGACACTGCTGATCAAGAAGAAGAAAAAGAAGGTGGTTGTAACGACGCCGGCTGAACCGCCGCCGCCCGCGCCTGCTGCTGCTACTGCTGCTGCGGATCAGCCTCCCGTACCTTTGGAGGGAGCCAAGGCCGCTGAGCCGGTTGCCGCTGCCACGGTCGCCGCCGCTCCGGCCGCAACGGCCGCCGACAGTGCCCCCGCGGCCGATGCTGCGGCGGCAACGGATCCGGCCGCTGCCGAAACTGCTAAGACCATGAAAAAGATTACCAAGAAGGTTGCCGCCAAGCCCGCTGCCGTCGCCGACCCTGCTGCCAAAACCGCGCGCAAGGCGGCATCGGTTTCTCCCGACACGCCTCCCGGCGGGCCAACCGGCTGCCGCACGCGCAGCTTCCTGGTCAACGACTACGGCAAGGATGGGCCCACCGCCGACGCCAAGCGCCTGCTCGATGCCGATATCGCCAGCTGGGCCAAGGCCAACAACCTCGCGAACATTAAAGTCGGCCCCAAGAGCGTGACGTGCGAGCAGTTCCTCAACTTCATCGTGTTCGACGAGTGGACCTGCACGGCGTCGGCCAAGGTGTGCTGGCAGTGATGATCCTGCGCTCGTCGCCGGCTTCGCCGTTTGGCCGCAAGGTCAAGATTGCCGCCAAGCTGCTTGGCCTGTTCGACCGGCTGACAGTCGAGA
>JAYUAJ010000395.1:0-8348 GCA_043741375.1 Hyphomicrobiaceae bacterium
GGTTGCGCGCCAGCCATGCCGTCCACAGCCGACCTTGAGGCCTTCATGCGGAATCACGATTCAAACAGGAGCAACGATGCACATTCCACCCTTTGACAACGGCAACCGGCCGATCGTGGATGTGAACGGCGCGGTTGTGCCCCTCAACTATTTCAACATCGTCAAGCTCAGCAAGGGCCAAACCTTCGACTATGCCGTTCCCGGTTATGAGACCGCCATTGTTCCCGCGACCGGCACGGTAGATATCTCCGTAGGCGGAAAGACCTTCGAGGCGATCGGCAACCGGATCGTCGACGTTTGGGATGGCGAGCCAGAGGGCGTCTATATCCCGGTGGGACTGACGGCGCGCATGACGTGCCTTTCGGGCGCAGCGGAAGTCTTCGTCGCAGGCGCCCGATACGACGCGGTTCTCGAGCCCTTTGCGGTTCGATCTCACGAGCTTGATGCGATTCAGTATGGTTCCGACGACACCAAGACACATCGCAAGATCAAGCACATTTTCGGAACGAAGTATAAGGACAGGATTGGCCGCCTGCTGGTGTCGGAACTTTTCACAGTGGGGCAAGGCGGCTGGTCCGGTTTTCCCTCGCACAAGCATGACACGGACCGTATTCCTGAAGAAACGCGCCACGACGAAACCTACAATTTCCGCTTCCGGCCCAAGCACGGCTCCGGGCTGCAGATGCTGCAGCGGGAGGATGGCATGGCGGGCGATGCCTACCATATCGTCGATGGGTCGACGGTCTGCATCGACCGTGGCTATCACCCCTGCGCGGTGCTGCCTGGCTATCAGATGTACTATTTCACAATCCTGGCCGGGCTCAGCCAGCGTAGCCTGGTCCAGTATTTCCAGCCGTCGCACGCGTCCCAGCTCCACACCATTCCTGGCATCATGGACATGGTGGCGAAGTTCAAATGACCATGGCCACCCTGGCGGAAGTGCTGCAGCGGGCCTTGCGCGATCACTATGCCGTGGCCGGTCTTGTCGTGCTGGGCTGGGAAGATGCGCGCGCTTATGTGGAGGCCGCCGAGGCCGAGAAGCTGCCGGTTATTCTGCAGGCTGGGCCCGCTTGCCGCGAACACACGCCGCTGCCCATCCTCGGCCGCATGTTCCGCCATCTCGCCGACGCCGCGTCGGTGCCGATCATCGCCCATCTCGACCACGGCACGACGCTCGAGGACTGCCGCATTGCGATCGATTGCGGCTTCACCTCGATCATGTACGACGGGTCGCGGAAATCACTCGCGCAAAATATCGACGAGACGGCGGTCATCGCCGCAATGGCCCGTGCCGCCTCGGTCTCCTGCGAGGGTGAAATCGGATTTGTCGGCTATGCCGGGGGCGAAGCTTCGGCACGAACTGTGCCCGCAGATGCGGCGCGATTTGCCCGCGAAACCGGGGTCGACGCCATGGCCGTCTCGGTCGGGAACGTCCACCTCCAGACCACTCAGCACGCCCAAATCGATTTCAATGCCGTGGGCGCCATCGAAGCGGCAACCAAGATCCCTCTCGTCCTGCATGGTGGTTCCGGTATTCCGCCCGCCCTGCGAACACGGCTCGCCCGTGAGACATCGGTGTGCAAATTCAATATTGGCACCGAACTCAGGATGGCCTTCGGTGCCGCACTCAGGGCCGCGGTCAACCGCGATGCCCATCGTTACGACCGGCTGACGATCCTGAAGGAAACCATCGCCCCCGTGCGAACCGCTACTCAATCCATTATCCGGAGTTTCGGTCCGGCTGCGACGCCATTACAGTTTGCGCAGTGACGTTCTCTCCACGACGGTGCAGGGAAAGAGTTGCGACACCGGGGCCAGGTCCGGGTTGTCCAACAGCGACACGACGACATCAACGGACTTGAGAATGATGTCGCGAATGGGTTGACGAATTGTCGTCAGACGATAGGCCGACCAACTGGCCATGGTCATATCGTTGAACCCCAGAAACCCGATATTCTCGGGTATGCTGAGGCCAGCATCACGCGCTGCGTCCATCGCCCCCATGCAAATCAAATCATCACCGCAAAAGACCGCTTCAATGCTCCTGTCGCGCAGCAGGGACTGCATCGTCTTGTGACCTGAGTCATAGGAATAGGCTTCGGCATACTCGTGCCGGACAACTGCGGCCCCGGACGCTTCGATCTGGCGGCAGAACCCGGCGGCACGGTCTTGAGTGGATGTCGCCAAGCGTGGTCCGCCTAAGAATGCGACCCTCCGGTAGCCGTGCGAGCAGAGCGTATTTGCTGCGAGCTTGCCGCAGGCGATGTTGTCCACCCCCACCAGATGGACCTTCGGGCGCCTGGAATGGCGGCCAAACGTATGAACGACGGGAATTCCGGCATCGCGGAATTTAAGGGCAAACGACGGAGGCAGTGTCGAGGTTGCGACGATCACGCCATCGACGCTGTACTGCCGCAACATCCGCAGTATGTCTCCCGGATCCGTCACATTCGTGAGGTTGACGAGCAAGGGGCGCAGGCCCCGCTCCTGCAGCGTCCGGGTATACAGATCAAAAACCTCCAGGAAGACCGGGTTCTGGAAATTATTGGCAATGAGTCCGATCAGTTTGGTCTTGTTGGTTGCCAGACTGCGGGCAATGAGGTTTGGGGTATAGTTGAGCTGCGCGGCGGCAATTTCCACTTTCTGCCGCATCTTCAGTGAAACGCTCGCGCCCTCGGTGAAAGCGCGGGACACGGCGGACGTTGAAACGCCGGCGAGGTCAGCAACTTTCTTGATGTTTGGTGCCATTTCCCCTCTCTGGTTCGAAACTAGCGTTTCTTCAAGCCGATCTCGTTGTTCCGGAAATCATACAGGACCTGGTAGCTGTAATAGGGAAACACACCCGCATTAATGGCCGGCGTTTTCAGCTTGGGCTGGGCGGCGAAGTATACCAGCCGGCCGGTTTTGTAGCTTTCGTCGAACGGGATCTCGACCTTTCCATCGCCTTCCGACAGCTGCAGCGTATATTTCCGCGGTGTTGTAGACGCCGCGATCGGCGGTAGTTCCGCGACCTTGGCGTAGAGTTTTGGCGCGCCGGTATCCAGCCCGACCTGGCTGCACAGATTGAGCGTTCCATCCTCCGACACCAGACATCCCGGCAACGATGCCCGGAATGCGCCGAGCAGGCGCAGCGCCTCGCGCGGCAGCTTGTAGCGGCGAAACCCGGCGAGGTCGGCCGTGTTGGGGTTGATGATCAGTGAGCCGCTCGCCGAACCGCCGGGTTGCGGCAGTGTCACGATCCAGCTGCCGCCGCCCGCTGCCAGGAGCGGATTGGCGATCAGGACGCGATCAAGCCCGATGCCGACGATCGCCTGGTAGCCCTCGCCCGCCGTGCCGTCGCCGCCGATGCCGTAGTCCTCGGGCTTGAGTTTGTCGATCGGACAGGGCCGCTTTTTGTCCGCACACTTGGCTTTTCGAATGACGCCGAACCGCACCGCCCCGTCGGAGGCCAAGCCGCCGATGGCGACCCTGGCCTGATTGATGCTGCCGCTGAGGACTTCGTCGCTGTCGAAGGTGTAGACAAAACTTCCAACCTTCGGAAAACCTTTTCCGTTCAGTGCCTTGTTGAACACCAAGAGGCCGGTCGATCCGGTATCGAGAAGGGCGCGTATCGGACCGATGCCGCCGATCGTGACCGGCACCCAGAAGCGTACCGAACCGCTCTTCATAGTGGCGCTCTCGATTGGAATTTCGAGGCGCGGGGGCACGGGCTCCGCAGGGCGTTTCCGGGCCAGCGCAGTCTCGGCGAGCCCGATCGCCAGCCCAAGCACCAGCGAGCCAACCAGCAGCTTGTGCAGTGGCCCCAAGAGAGTCGCCGGACCGGTCATACCGGCACCCGCACCCGGCCGCGGATCTGCTCGCGGTGGAAGGTGTAGAGCCCTGCTCCGATGACGATGGCCATGCCGAGAAGCGACCAGGCGTCCGGCAGCAGTCCCCAGACCGCGATCTGCAGCAGGACGGCGTAGATGGTCGAGGCGTAGCGGAACGGTGAGACCACGGACAATTGGCCGATGCGGACAGCCCGCGTCACGCACAGATAGCCGGAAACCAGCAGCATGGCCCCGAAGGCGAGCGCCGCTACCGTGGCGGGCGGCGGCACGACCCAGGTTTCGCCTAGGCGCATCGCGAGACCAGCCATCGTCACGATTCCGGACGATGACAGCGCCAGCAGCAACGAGGGAACGCCCGCCGCCACGCTGCGCGTGCCGAGATCGCGGAACACCACGAACAGCACGCAAGACAGTGAAACGAGCGCGAACGGCTCAAAAGCACTGGTGCCCGGCTTGATGATCAGGAGTACGCCGATCAATCCCACCAGTGCGGCCAGCCAGCGCCGCCAGCCCACCGGTTCGGCCAGGAAGATCGCCGAAGCCGCCGTGACCGCCAGCGGCTGGACCTGTTGGATGCCGTTGGCGTCCGAGAGCTTCATGTGCATCAGGCTGGTGACGAACGTGATGGTAGAGCCGAGCTGGCCGATCAGCATCATGAAGTATGGCCGCCGCAGCAGCGCCCCGGCCGGCCAATGCAACGCCCCGAACCACAGCGAGGCCGCCAACAGAATGCTGGTCCCGAACAGCCCGCGGATGGTGATGATCTCGCCCGGCGGCAGCTGCGCACCGACGACTTTGACGATGGTATCGTTGCAAATGAAGGAGGCGCTGCCGGCCATCATGAACAGGATGCCGGTGAGGTTGTTGCGCCGGTCGGCAGCGAGGCTGGCGGAGATCATCTACGTTTCCTCGGCGCGTGCTCCGCGCGCGACTGTTCGCGCTGGAAGGTGTAGAGCCCCGCCCCGACCAACAGCGCGATGCCGAGCAACGTGACCGGATCGGGCGTCTGGCCCCAGATGCCGATTTGCAGCAGCACCGCCAGCAGCACCCCGGAATATCGGAACGGCGCAATAACCGACAGATCCGCCATGCGGATGGCGGTGATGATGAACAGCAACCCCGCCACGACCAGCAGCGCGGCCGTCGCCAAACCCAGCCATTCCGTGTGCGTTGGCCACGCCCATGTTTCGCTGCTTCCCAACGCCAGGGCCGCCAAAGTGACGGTGACCGACGAGCACAGGCCCAGCGTTAGGGCCGGAACGCCTTGAGACACCACCCGGGTTGAGAGATCGCTACATGCGACGAACAGTACGCTCATGGCCGACATCAGCGCGAACGGCTCGAATGCGCCGCTGCCCGGCTTGATGATGAGCAGCATACCGATCAATCCGACCAGCGCCGCCAGCCAGCGCATGACGCCGACGCGCTCGCCCAGAAACATCGCCGAGCCCGCCGTGATGGCGAGCGGCTGAAATTGCGCAATGCCGCCCGCGTCGGCAAAACGCATATGCATAAGGCTGACAATGAAGGTGAGGGTCGCGCCCACATCGCCGATCAAACGCAGGGCAAAGGCGGGTTTGCGCAGCACGCCGGTCGGCAGGTTCAGAGCGCCAAACCAGAGCGCGGCGGCAAACAAAAACGACGTGCACAGCGTGCCGCGCAAAGTCATGATCTCGCCTGGCGGCAGGCTTGCCCCAAGCAATTTCACAATGGAATCATTGCAAACAAACGCCGCAGTGCCCGCCAGCATGGCCAGGATTCCGGGGACGTTGTTGTGCCTGGTCGCCGGCAGCGCAGGGGACATCATGCCGGCAATCAGCCCCCAGTCACGGACATGTGCCGGGCAACTGCGGGCTTGGCGTTGCGGCGCTCGATGACGAAATCGTGCCCCTTGGGCTTGCGCGTGATGGCCTCGTCAATGGCGGCGCTGAGCAAGGCATCATCCTTGGAGGCCCGAAGCGGCGCACGCAGGTCGGCCATATCCTCCTGGCCCAGGCACATATACAGCTGGCCAGTGCAGGTGATGCGCACGCGGTTGCAGCTCTCGCAGAAATTGTGCGTTAGCGGCGTTATGAAGCCAATGCGCCCGCCCGTCTCCTTCACCCGCACATAGCGCGCGGGTCCGCCGGTGCGGAACGGGATATCTTCCAGTGTCCAACGATCCAGCATGCGCGCACGCACAATCGAGAGCGGCAGATACTGATCCGTCCGGTCGCCGTCGATCTCGCCCAGCGGCATGGTTTCGATCAGCGTCAGGTCCATGCCCGCGCCGTGGGCGTAGGCGATCATGTCGTCATATTCGTCTTCGTTGACGCCTTTCAGCGCCACGGCGTTAAGCTTGACATGCAACCCAGCCGCCTGCGCCGCCTTGATGCCGGCTTGCACCTTGGCGAGCTCGCCCCAGCGCGTGATCTTGCGGAATTTCTCCGCGTCCAGTGTATCCAGGGAGACATTGATGCGCTTCACGCCAAGCCGGGCGAGATCGCCGGCGTATTTCTCCAGCTGGCTGCCGTTGGTGGTCAGCGTCAGCTCTTCAAGCGCGCCAGTCTTGAGGTGCCTCCCAAGCGCCTCGAACAGGCTCATGATGTTCTTGCGCACCAGCGGCTCGCCGCCCGTAATGCGCAGCTTTTTTACGCCCTTGGCGATGAACGCCGAGCACAGCCGGTCGAGTTCCTCCAGGCTGAGCAGCTCTGGCTTGGGCAGAAACGTCATATGTTCCGACATGCAGTAAACGCAGCGGAAATCGCACCGGTCGGTGACTGAGACGCGCAGATACGACACATGCCGCCCGAACGGGTCGATCATGGCGGGACGGGGGTTGGCGGCAGTTGACATGGCGGTGTGTCCAGTTATCTGATTGAATTCTTAGCAGACCACGCCAGGGATGCCCAGCAGCGCGATCCCTAGGTAGCGAATGCCTGCCCTGCTGTGTTAGGATGCCCATGCTGAAAAAAGAGGTTCGCCATAAAATCGAACTGACGCCCGACGCCGAGCACTGGGTCCGCACAGAAGTCGAAGCCGGCGCCTTCGAGCCGTGTTTGAGGTCATTCACGTTTTGCACGGTGCGCCAAAATTGCATCACCTGGCCACCGGCGGGCTTGTCACCCTGCCACCCCCGCCGTGGTCAATCCACGGCACGCCTCGAACAAGGCCGCCACCAGGGGCGAAACCGGATCACGGTCGAGCGTGATCAGTCCGACATCGTGCTGCACCTCTGGCTCGGTCAGCGGCACGGCGGCAATGCCCTCCAGCGGCCCCATGCCGGCGAGGAAATTCTCCGGCACGATCCCCGCCAATCCCGACCCCAGCACGTGGGCCAGGATATTGCTCAGCGATGTCGTCTCCACCTTGCAGTGCGGCGCCGCGCCAACCTGCCGGAAGGCGCGGTCGATAATGCGGCGGTTCTGCATTTCCGCGTTCAGCAGGCATAACGGTTCGCCAGCGGCGGTGGCCCAACTGATGCTCTTTCGCGCCGCCAGCGGATGGCCGGCGCGCAGGATCAGACAATAGCGCTCGCGATAGAGCGGCAGCAGCGTGTGGAAATCCACCGGCTCGTTGTCGAGATAACTGATGCCGGCATCGATAGCGTGCTCCTTCAGCTTCTCCAAAATTTCGATCGAGGACATGGAGAGGATCTTGAAATCCACCTTGCCATGCCGCGCCGCCATGGCCGCCGTGATGCGCGGGGTAAACAGCAGCGCCGTCGGAATCACGCCGAGCGTGAGCCGGCCAGCCAACCCCGCGCGCTTCTGAGCCAGTTCCTGCTGCATGGCGTTGCCGGCATCGAGGATGGCGTGCGCCCATTTCAGCACCACCTCGCCTTCGGCGGTGAGCCCGATATAGCGCTGGCCACGCTCGACGATCGGCACGCCGAGTTCGTCCTCCAGCTGGCGGATGCGGGACGAGAGCGTGGGCTGGGTGACGTGGCAGGCTTCCGCCGCCCGGGTGAAGTGCTTTTCACGGGCAAGTGCGGTCAGGTACTGAAGCTGGCGGATGTCCATTTTTGCTTGCCGCTGCCGTTCCTGATCGTTCAGCTACTATGAACCCGCGCCCGTAACAACGTTGGTATCAGAAGCCATGCCGGATGATTTCCTCTTCCTGGGAGCCGCCGACGCTGCGGTCACCATCCTGCTGGCGCACGGCGCCGGGGCGCCGATGGACTCTGCGGCCATGACTTCGGTCGCCCAAACGCTGGCGGACGCCGGATTCCGGGTCGCCCGCTTCGAGTTCGCCTACATGGCCGCGCGCCGTTCGGGCCAGCGCCGGCCACCGCCCCGGGCTGAAACGCTGATGCCGGAATACTTGGCGGCGGTGGCGCGGCTCAACGCAGCCGGCCGGCTCATCATCGGCGGCAAATCGATGGGCGGCCGGGTCGCATCGATGGTTGCCGACGGCCTCTACCGCGAAGGCAGGATCGCCGGCCTGTTGTGCCTCGGCTACCCGTTCCACCCGCCCGGCGACCCGTCGAAAACCCGCACCGCACACCTTGTGGCCCTCGAGACGCCTACGCTGATCTGC
>JAYUAJ010000396.1:0-8332 GCA_043741375.1 Hyphomicrobiaceae bacterium
TGGACCATTGGGGTTACCCCTACGTCTTCGAGCAGTTCCAGTTCCATATGACACTAAGTGGGCCGCTTGCCCCGGAGGTGATTGGAACGCTGCAGAAGGTGCTCGCAGAGCTGTACGCGCCAATTGACACAAACCTTACGATCGACGGTTTGGCCGTATTCAAGCAGGACAAGCGCACCGAGCGCTTTCGGGTTCTGACGCGCATTGTTTTCGGGCTGATCTGATCTCAACGAGGTGGACGCCGAAACCGGTGAATGCCGCTGTAAGACAGGTCAAGGTCGCTGGCGACACGCGACAAGCGCGTCGGATTGGGCTTTGATGCCGGCTTGAATTGGACATCCTTTGAGTTCCCACATGCCCCGCTACTCCGCCTTCTCGCTGTTTCGCCAGGGCCTCTCCGGCCATACCGGCTGGACGCCTGCTTGGCGAACGCCAGTCCCAAAACTCGCCTATGACGCCGTTGTCATTGGCGGCGGCGGGCATGGGCTGGCGAGCGCCTATTACCTCGCCAAGCTGCACGGCATGCGCAACATCGCCGTCATCGAAAAGGGCTGGATCGGGGGCGGAAATTCAGGGCGCAACACGACGATCATCCGTTCGAATTATCTGGAGGACGCCAGCGCGGCCATCTATGAGCACGCGCTGAAACTGTGGGAGGGGCTTGGTCGAGAGCTCAACTACAACATCATGATGAGCCATCGCGGCGTCATGAACCTCGCCCACGACGAAGGCGAGGCGCGCGTCCTGAAGCGGCGAATCGAGGCGAACCGGCTGAATGGCGTCGACGCCGAATGGCTGGACGCCAAGCAGGTCAAGGACTTCTGCCCGCCGATCAACATCTCGGCCGACGTGCGCTATCCGGTGCTCGGCGCGACCTTGCAGCGTCGCGGCGGCGTCAACCGTCATGACGCCGTCGTTTGGGGGCTGGCCCGCGCCGCCGACGCGATGGGCGTCGACATTATCCAGAACTGCGAAGTGACGGGGCTGAAAATCGAGGCGGGCGCCGTGGTCGGCCTCACCACCACCAAGGGCGATATCCGCACGCCAAAAATCGGCAGTGTCGCGGCGGGCCATACCAGCATCATCGCCTCGATGGCGGGCATCCGGCTGCCGATCCAGTCCCATCCCCTGCAGGCGCTGGTGTCCGAGCCCATAAAACCGCTCATCCCTTGCGTGGTTATGTCGAACGCTGTGCACGCCTATGTCAGCCAGTCCGACAAGGGCGAGCTGGTGATCGGCGCCGGCATCGACGCCCACAATTCTTATACGCAGCGCGGCGGCCTCGACATCATCGAGCACTCCATGGCTGCCTTGATCGAGCTGTTCCCGATGTTCTCGCGGCTGCGTCTGATGCGGCAATGGGGCGGCATCGTCGATGTCTGCCCGGATGCCTCGCCGATCCTTACCAAAACAAAAGTGAAGGGATTCTACATCAACGCCGGCTGGGGGACGGGCGGATGGAAGGCGACCCCAGCATCGGGCCACGCTTTCGCCGATCTGATGGCCAACGACGAACCCAACGCGATCGCCGCGCCGTTCGCCCTGACGCGCTTTGCCTCGGGGGCGTTGGTGGCAGAGCACGGAGCGGCAGCGGTGGCGCACTAGTAGAAAATGTCAAAAAATATAAAAATGACATTTTTGTTGTTATTGACTCTAGGAGAAAAATCGACCATTTCTCATAACGACTGGGAATTGGAGCAAGTGTCATGGGTGGCTTTTCAGACAACGACCAGGACGAAATAGGTGACGAGCACGAAAAATTCGTTCCGGCGAGCGGCGGCGGGCTGACGGCCACGCTGCAAGTTGGTCCTGGCGGCCGGGTCGTCATCCCAGCTGAGATGAGGGATGCCATGGGCCTCCGGCAGGGCGATTCGATATTCGCCAACTTTGAGAACGGCGAGCTGAAGTTGCAATCCTACGCGGCCGCTATCGCCGAGGTTCAGTCGTTCTTTCGCGAAATCAATCCTGAGGGTCATCGTTGGTCGGACGAACTAATCGCCGACCGGCGCGCCGAAGTTGCGAAAGAAGAACGGGAAGACGCCGAGCGTGAGGAATGGCTGAAGAAAAATGGCTAAAGCCATCGAAGCGGTTCTCGATTCCTCAGCTATTCTCGCCTTGTTCCTGGGCGAGATGGGGTGGGATCGCGTCGCTTCGGTGTTGGCAAAATCCGTTATTTCCAGCGTCAATGCTGCGGAGGTTTACACCAAGCTTTCGGAGAAGGGCGTCTCGGCCGCCGGGCACGCCAAATGTCATGCGATGATGAAAGATAGAATAGCGCCGTTCGATGCCGATTTAGCCTATCGAACGGGCGCTCTCAGGGCGCCGACAAGGTCGAAGGGCCTGTCACTGGGGGATCGCGCTTGCCTCGCCTTAGCACAGCGGCTTGGCGTGCGAGCCATGACAACCGATAGAATCTGGACGGAACTGGAAATCAAAGTCGCCATCGAACTCATTCGTTAGCATCGCGTCTCGCGCCAAAAACTGAGCGAACGCCGGAGTTTTCCATGCTTCTCATCACCTGCCCCTGGTGCGGCCAGCGCGACCAGTCCGAATTCTCCTACGGCGGCGAGGCGCATATCCCGCGTCCGGCCAATAGCGAGGCCATGACCGACGAGCAGTGGGCCGAATATGTCTTCATGCGCAACAATCCCAAGGGCGTCTGGGCCGAGCGCTGGATGCACGCCTCGGGTTGCCGCAAGTGGTTCAACGCCTTGCGGGATACCTCGACGGACCGGTTTTTTGCCGTCTATAAGCCGGGTGAGCCGCGCCCCGAAGTCACCGCGCCCGCATTGGCGACGCCGTCAGGCGAGCCGGTGATCGGGTCCGGGAACGATGCCGCGAAAGTGATGCGTTGACAGACTACTTGAAGCCGACGACCGCATGCGGAACGTATGGTGCCTCGAGCGTTGAAATCTCATCTGCGGTCAGCTTTGTTGAGAGGGCCGCGAACGCATCGTTGAGGTGTTCGGGTTTGGTCGCACCGATAATCGGGCTCGACACCATCGGTTTCTGCAGCACCCAGGCGAGCGCAATCTGCGCCCGCGGCACCCCTTGCGCTTTGGCCACCGACGCCACGGCTTCCACAACCTTGCGATCCGCCTCCGCCGTCTGAGCATAGAGCCCGCGCCCGAACTCATCCGTCTCGGAACGAGCAGTTGCGGCATCCCAATCGCGCGTCAAGCGGCCGCGCGCCAGCGGGCTCCACGGCATGACGCCGACGCCTTCGGCTGCGCACAGCGGCAGCATCTCGCGTTCTTCCTCCCGGTACAGAAGGTTCACATAATTCTGCATCGTGACGAAGCGCGTCCAGCCATGGCGCTCGGCGACATGAAGCGCCGTTGCAAACTGCCAGGCGAACATCGACGACGCGCCGATGTAGCGGGCCTTGCCCGCCTTTACGACATCGTGGAGCGCTTCCAGCGTCTCTTCGATCGGCGTTCCATAGTCCCACCGGTGGATCTGATAGAGATCGACATAGTCCATACCCAGCCGCTTAAGGCTGGCATCGATCTCGGTCAGGATCGCCTTGCGCGATAGCCCGCTGCCGTTGGGGCCTGGGCGCATTTGGCCGTGGACCTTCGTGGCGACCACCAGTTCATCGCGACGGGCGTGCTCACGGAGGATCTTCCCGACGATCTCCTCGCTGCTCCCGTCGGAATAGACGTTCGCTGTATCGACGAAGGTGATACCGCCTTCAAGCGCCTTGCGAATGATCGGCCGGGTCGCAGCTTCGTCGAGGGTCCAACGGTGTCCTCCTCGCGTCGGTTCGCCGAAGCTCATGCAACCCAAGCACAGACGCGAGACGTCAAGGCCAGTCCGGCCGAGTTTGACGGTTTGCATGGTCAGGCTCCCGCTTCTAACGAACTTACCCGATCGACAGCACGGGCGCGCCCAGAGCCTCCACGATTGGTTCGAACCCAAGCCCGGGGCGATCTGACGTGCGCATCGTGCCATTTTGGCGCTTGGGTGCGCCAATCGCTATGTCAATGGTACCGTAGGAGTTGAAGTCGGTCGAGGACAGCAGGAACTCTTCCGGGGTCGATTGCGCCAGATGCGCGATGGCCGCGGTGACGATGTCGCCACCCCAGGTATCCTCGATGGTGAGGGCAATGCCCGCCGACACTGCCAAGTCGCGCATCTGCCGCGCCTTGGTGAGACCGCCCGCCTTCGAGATCTTCAGGTTGACCGCGTCCATGGCGTGATCGGCAATGCCGCGCATCAGAACCTCGATACCATCGATGGTTTCGTCGAGCACGAACGGCAGCGTTGTGCGATGTCGCACCGACAAGCACTCGGCATAGGTCCGGCACGGCTGCTCGATATAGACGTCGATGTCGCGGACACCGTTGGCGACGCGAGCCGCTTCGTGCATGGTCCACCCGGTATTGGCGTCGGCGATCAACAGATCGCCTTGCTGCAGCACAGCCCGGCAGGCTTTGATGCGGGCGATATCACCGTCGGCGTCGCCGCCGGTCTTCAGCTGGAACTTGTGATAACCCTCCTTGCGATAGGCCTGCACTTTCGCGGCCATCGCCTCGGGACTGTCCTGACTGATCGCGCGGTAGAGTTTAACCTCATCCATCTGTCGGCCCCCCAGCAGGGTGACAACCGGCAGCCCGGTGGCTTTGCCCAGAATATCCCAGCACGCCACATCGATCGGAGACTTGACGTAGGGGTGGCCACGCAGCGCCTCGTCCATGCGCCGGTTGAGGACACCGAGCTCGCGCGGGTCGAGGCCGATCAGCTTAGTTGCGATCTCCTTCAGCCCGGCGCGCACGCCACCAGCGTAGGCAGGCAGGTAAGCAGATCCCAGCGGCGTACATTCGCCATAGCCCGTGATGCCAGCGTCGGTTTCGACCTTGACGACCGTGGCGTCGAATACCTCCACGGCGTTGTTGTTGGACCAGGAGTAGCGCCCCTCTTTCAACGGAAGGTCAACCTGATAAGCGGAGATCCTGGTGATTTTCATAGGCCTGTCCTATCGTCGAAGCGGCTAGATTGCCTGCGGCTTGTAATCGCTCGCATCCACTGGCGCGCAGGCCTGCAGCAGCGCCACCGAGCGGCGCACGCCCTCTTCGCGGTTGAGCATGACGTCCTCGTGCTCGATCGAGAGCCAGCCGTCGTAACCGGCCATGCGCAGCCGATAGCAGAAGTCGCGCCACCATTTTTCGCCATTGCCGTAGCCGAGCGTGATGTAGCTCCACGCGCGGGCGGGGATGTTGGTTAGGCCGCCATTCTCAAGCCGGCTGGTGAGCGCGGCAACCGGCTTGTTGATGAACGTATCCTTGGCGTGGACATGGCCGATGGCGGCCCCAAGCGCGTCGATGGCGGCGAGCGGATCGGCATCCATCCACATCAGGTGGCTCGGATCGAAATTGGCATGCACGATGGCGCCAATTTCCTTGCGCAAACGCAGCAAAGTTGGAACGTTGTACACAACCTGATTTCCGTGCAGTTCGACGCAGAGTTTTGTCACGCCGCTCTTCTTGGCGTGGTCGGCCAGCTTCTTCCAGTACGGGAGCAGAACGTCCTCCCACTGATATTTCAGGATCGCCTGCGTCTCCGGCGGCCAGGAGGAGACGACCCAATTCGGCATCGTGTCGGTCTTATTGCCAGCCGGCAGACCCGACATGAGTACCACGGCGTCAACCCCAAGCTCGCCGGCCAGCGTGATGCTGTCATAAAGGCCCTTGGATTGCCGTTCCCCGTCGGTCGGATGCAGTTGATTGCCGTTGGCGTTGAGAGCGATCAGCTCTAGTCCGCGCTTGTCGAACTCGTGTTTGAAGGCTTTTCTCGCGCCAGCATCCTTCACCAGCTTGGCGAGGTCGCAATGGGGCGCAGTCGTCCAATTGGCGCTGTTGATCTCAACGCCGGCGATGCCGTTGGCCTTGGCCGTGTCCAGCATCTTGGCGAAGGGCAGGTGCCCCAGCGAGTCCGAAACCAAACCGATCTTCATGAGGGAGCTCCGCTAGGACGGTGGGGGGAGACTGCACGCGCGCCGAAAATGACCACCCGCCCCTCGCCCGTCAATGGGCGGGGCCATTTCGTATCAAAACCTTGCAGGGCCTACTGATACAGCCCTGGTTTCTTGGCCATGACGATCTCCACCGTGCGGCCTTCGGCGAGCGATTTGATGCCCGCTTCGGCGACGGCCGAGGCGGCGTAGCCGTCCCAGGCGCTGGCGCCTGTCCCGGGTTTGCCGGCCGCGATCGCCTTGATCCAGGCCTGGTTCTGCAGGCGATAGGCGTCGGCGAAGCGCGGGCGCCAATCGGCGGGATAGGCGACGTTCTGGCCGAGCGCCACGCTGGTCTCGGAGTGCGCCGGCGAGCGCAGCGATACCGTGCCCTTCTCGCACACCAATTCCCCACGTACATCGTAGCCGTAGGTGGCGTTGTTGAAGATCTCGACGTTGACCAGCTGCCCGGTAGCGCTGGTCAGCACCAGGAACACCGGCGTGACAATGACGCCGGGCGTTTTCTTGGCGGGGGCGAACACATGCGCGCTGGTCAGGTCCGCATCCAGCATCCAGCGGGCGACATCAAATTCGTGCACGGCCGAATTGGCGATGGCCATGTCGGCGGTGAACCATGGCGGCACAGAGACGTTGCGGTGGAAGCAGTGGAACATCAGCGGTTGACCGAGCGCGCCGGACTTCCAGGCGGCTTTCATCTCGACATAGGCCGGATCGAAGCGGCGCATATAGCCGATCTGCACCAGCTGCGTGCCGGCCTTCACTTCGGCGGCGATCACCTCAAGGCATTCCTTGGTGGTCGGCGCCAGCGGCTTTTCACACAGCACTGGTTTTCCTGCCGCGATGCAGGCCGTGGTCAGTGCGCCATGGGTCGCGTCAGGCGAGGCGATCATGACGGCGTCGATGGACTTGTCATTGATAAGCGCTTCCGGACTGGAGGCGACGGTCTCGGCGCCGCACTCGGCAGCGATCTCTTTCGCGCGCTCCGGAGAAGCGTCGTGAATGGCCCGCAGGCTCGCGCCCGGTACATGCGATACGATGGTTCTGGCGTGGTCGGCGCCCATGACGCCAACGCCGATGAGACCAACTCTTACGGTCATCTTCCGCTCCTGAAATGGGAAAAGCCCCGAGTGGCGGCGGACGCTAGCCGATCGCAAAAGAAAATCAATAGTCGCTCAAGACATCGCGCACCCATGTACGGATGCCGCTGAAGCAGGTTATCGTGCCGCTCCGCAAGCGAGGGACCGGGTCGATGAGTGCGATTGCAATAGTTGGAGCTGGATTGGTCGGGCGTGCGTGGGCCATCACGTTCGCGCGTGGCCGCCGTGAGGTGCGGCTCTGTGACGACGCACCGGGAGCGTGTGAGGCGGCTCGCGCGTTTGCGGCCGAAGCGCTGCCGATGCTGGAGGCCGAGGACCTGCTGGATGGTCAGTCCGCCGCCGAGGTATTGGCGCGCATTCACATCGCGGCGAGCCTGGAGGCGGCTCTGGATGGTGCAGCACATGTGCAGGAGAACACGCCCGAGCGTCTGGACGTTAAGAAGGAGATATTTGGCAAGCTTGATCGCCTGGCTGCGCCTGAGGCGGTGCTGGCCAGTTCCACGTCGGCTATCCTTCCCTCGGCGTTCACGGCAGAACTCACAGGACGTCATCGCTGCCTTGTCGTGCACCCCATCAATCCGCCCTATCTCATCCCCGCTGCCGAGATTGTGCCCGCGCCGTGGACCGCGCCCGAAACCGTTGAGCGCACGCGGCAGCTGCTGTTGGCCGTCGGGCAGGCGCCGATTGTCATGAAGCGCGAGATCGACGGCTTTGTCATGAACCGGATGCAGGGCGTGTTGTTGGAGGAGGCTTTCCGGCTGGTCGCGGACGGCTATGCCACCGTCGAGGATGTGGATGTCGGCATCCGCGAGGGGCTGGCGCTGCGCTGGTCGTTCATGGGACCTTTCGAAACCATTGACTTGAACGCGCCCGGCGGTATCCGCGACTATGTCGAGCGCTATCAGCAGATCTATGTCCGTCTGTTTCCCAGTATGCAGCGCCGTGTCGATTGGGCCGGGCCGGTGTTGGACGCGGCCGAGTCCGACCGGCGCAAGCGCCTGCCTGCGGCCAAGCTCGGCGAGCGCGCGCTGTGGCGCGACCGTCGGCTGATGTCGCTGTTGGCGCACAAGCGCCGGGCCGCAAAAACCATTGGAAGCTAGGAGGAGTACGTTATGCCGGCCAAGAAATCATCGCACCGCAAGGTCATCATCACCTGCGCCGTAACCGGGTCGATTCACACGCCCTCGATGTCCCCGCATTTGCCGGTGACAGCGGCCGAGATCGCGGATGCGGCCATTGGAGCGGCCAAGGCCGGCGCGGC
>JAYUAJ010000397.1:0-3574 GCA_043741375.1 Hyphomicrobiaceae bacterium
AAAGGGATGCTTGTCCCATTTGCCCGCTTCCAAAAGCGTGACCCGGACCGCAGGATCGACCGATAGCCGGTTGGCGAGCACGCAACCGGCGGACCCGCCGCCCACGATCACATAATCGGCAGAGTGATTGTCAGCCACGGTCTTTCCCCTCGAAGAACGAGCATAACGCGTCGACCTGCCCCTCGAGTGTGCGCAACCCAGGCTGCACCACGCAGCCCCTCGCCTTCGCCGCAACCAAGAGGGATGTCATCTCCGGCTCGACGACAAGATCGACTACGAGTGTGCCATCCCCCAAACGTGCGGGATCGATTGCGCATCCGGGGCGGTCTTTCATCCCGAGGGGCGTGCAGTTGATGGCAACGTCAAAGCCTTCCGGGTCAGGTGGTCCTGTCTCGATCGCCAAGCCAACATTCGCCAATTCCAGACATGCACAAATGGAATTGGCCCTGGCCGTATCGACATCGTTCAAGCGCAACACTGCGGGTGCTTCCCGTGCGACGGCGCTAGCGATAGCGCGACCCGCTCCACCGGCGCCAACGATCAGTATGCGCTTGCCCGTGAGGTTATGGCCGGCGGACGTCAGGCCGGCAACGCAGCCAAGGCCATCGAAGTTCTCGCCGTGCCATCGGCCATTCGTGTCACAGCGGATCGCGTTGATGCTTCGCACCAGACTGCCCTCCGGGCCAACGCTATCAATCCATTGCAACGCAGCGGTCTTGTGCGGCGTCGTGAGCACAAGGCCCCGCAGATTCGCGATTGTGCGGAGCCCCTGAAGCGATGCCGGTAGTTCCGGCGCGCTCACTTGCATAGGGACAAGGACGGCCGGCCAGTTCCGCTTACGGAATGCCGTGTTGAAGAAGATTGGGGAGCCAGCCTGAGCGATCGGATCACCGAGAATAGCAAACAGCGATGTCCGGCCGCTGAGAGGCAGCGGCAATCCCAGGATTGAAGTGTCAACTCTACGGTTCGCGCCGCTTTCGGAATGCATCGATGCCTTCAAGGTGTTGACCGGTGAAACATAGGGACGACAGCTCGTTTTCGTAGGCGGCTCCCTGGTCGAGCGGCAGCGACAGGGCCGCACGCACCGCAGCCTTGGTCGCCTGCACCGCAAGCGGTTTCATTGCGGCTAGCTTTGCACAGATGTCTTTGGCTCTCGCCTGTGCTTGACCTTGCGCCGTCACCTCTTCGACCAAGCCGAGATTGAGCGCCTCGGGAGCAGCAATCGGCTCGCCCAGCAGCAGCAGTCTCATGGCCTGACCATAGCCGATCAAACGTGGCAACAGCTGCGTACCACCACCGCCCGGCACCCAGCCGTTCTTTACCTCCGGGAATCCGAACTTTGCCGTCTCATCAGCTATTCGCAGATCCGACGACAGCGCCAGTTCGGCACCTCCTCCGAGCACCCAGCCAAACAAGGCCGTTACGACGGGTTTCCGCATGGAGCGTATGGCTGCTGAATATTCAAGCCGATTGCGATAGTCCCATGCGCTGGAAAAGCGGGCCAATCCCTCGAGGTCCGTACCGGCGCAAAATCCTCGGCTGCCGGCTCCGGTCAACAGAACGGCACGAACCTTGTCGTCTTGATCCAGAACTCGCGACTGCTGGACGATCTCCTCTGCCATCTCCGGAGTGATAGCGTTTAGCTTCTCCGGCCGGTCAAGCGCCACGGTTGCTACGCCATTGGCAATGCTCACCGTTACTTTTCCTGAAGCCATGGGCAGCCCCCTAAAGTCGTGGTCTCAGCCTTCAAACCGCTCCCGCCCCATTCAACGAAGCCAGTCAACGAAGCCAGCGGTTGACCTTGCTGCTAGTGCGTGAAACTCTTAGCCGGATCGGGGACGCGTACCATGAAAATCATTTCCGCCTCGGACGCCGCCGCACTGATCCGGGACGGCGACACAATCCTGATCGGGGGGTCGGGTGGGGGGCACGCCGTCCCCGAACGCATCCTGGCGGAGATCGAGGTGCGCTTTCTTGCGCAAGGACGACCGCGCCGTATCACATCAATCCATCCCGTCGGACTCGGCGACCGGGCGACCAAGGGGGCGTCGCACTTTGCCCATGCGGGCCTGCTCAAACGCATCGTGTGCGGGACATTTGTCGACTCTCCGTCTGTCATGACGATGGCGGCGAATAATGAGATTGAAGCCTACACATTGCCACAAGGGGCGATCTCGCAGCTCATCCGCGAAATCGCCGCAGGCCGCCCTGGTCTCATCACACATACCGGGCTCCATACCTTTGTCGACCCGCGTCATGGCGGCGGCCGCCAGAGTGCGAAGGCGACGGAAGACCTTATCGAGATAATCACGCTCGCCGGCAAGGAATGGCTCTTTTACAAGCCCTTCCACATCGACGTGGCTCTTCTGCGCGGCACAACTGCCGACGAGGACGGCAACATCACCATGGAGCACGAGGCAGTTTACGGCGAAATGCTGTCGATGGCGCAGGCCACGCGGCGTTGCGGCGGGCTGGTCATCGCGCAGGTGAAACGGCTCGCCAAGCGCGAGACCTTGCCGCCCAAGCAGGTGAAGATCCCTGGCATGTTTGTCGATGCCGTGGTGGTCGATCCTGAGCAGTGGCAGACCTACCAAGTCAAGCATGACCCTGCCTATGCAGGAGAGCTGCGCGTGCCGGTTGGTGACATGCCGCAGCTGCCGTTTGACGAGCGGAAGATCGTCGCCCGCCGCGCCGCGCTGGAGCTCTTCGCTGGGGCGATCTGCAACATCGGTTCTGGCATCTCGACAGGGCTGCCGCTGGTTGCTGCGGAAGAGGATATCCTCGACCGCATCGTGCTGACCAACGAGCAAGGCCTGATTGGAGGCGCGCCCGCTGCTGGAGCAGATGCTGGTGCTGCGCGCAACTACACAGCCATCGTCGACCAAACCTACCAGTTCGACTTCTACGACGGCGGCGGCATCGATCTGGCGTTCCTGTCGGCCGCCGAGATTGATGCCGTTGGCAGCGTCAATGTGAGTCGCTTTGCCGACAAGATCATCGGTATCGGCGGCTTCGTGAATATCAGTCAGAATGCTAAGAAGGTTATCTTCTCTGGGACCTTTACTGCTGGGGGCCTCAAAGTTGCCGTGCGGGATGGAGCATTGCAGATTGTACATGAGGGTCGGTATCGCAAGTTCGTGCGCGCGGTCGAGCAGGTCAGCTTCAACGGCAACGCATCGGTGACCCGGGAGCAGGCTGTCCTTTATGTTACCGAGCGCGCCGTTTTCCGCCTGGACGGCGACGGTCTGGAACTCACCGAGATTGCGCCGGGCGTAGATCTTGAAGCCAACATATTTGCTCAAATGGGGTTTCGTCCGCGCATCAGCTCCCGCCTCAAGACAATGGATGCCCGGATCTTTGCCGCTGGCCCAATGGGGCTTAGTACCGCTCTTTCGGGCGCGCCGAAATTGCATCCACGGCTGCAACCGGGCCAGGGGTAAAAAGTTCGGACAGATCTTAGCTCGCTGAGTGTCGAGCAGTCTCGCGCGGAAGCCACGTCATCAGATGAACCGCGGCTGCCACGATTTCGCCAGCCTGGTTCGTGACTTCGACGCCGGAATAGGTCCGATTCTTG
>JAYUAJ010000398.1:0-8306 GCA_043741375.1 Hyphomicrobiaceae bacterium
CCGAGCCAGGTCCGGCCTTGTCCACGTCGGCCTTAACTATACGCCCGTTCGGCCCCGAGCCGCGCAGGCCAGCGAGGTCAACGCCCTTGCCGCTTGCGAGCCGGCGCGCCAGGGGAGATGCAAAGATGCGCCCGTTGCTTGCCGGTTTCTGACCGTTGACGGCGGTTGGAGTTGCCGACGCGGCCGGCGCCGCAGAAGCAATAGCCGCAGCCGGGGCCGCCGCTTTCGGCGCCGCAGGCGCTGCCGCCTTGGCATCCTCACCATCCGCCAGCAGGTACGCGATCTGGCTGTTGACCTTCACGCCCTCAGTGCCCGCTGGGATCAGTATTTTGCCGACGGTGCCCTCATCGACCGCCTCGACCTCCATGGTGGCCTTGTCGGTCTCGATCTCGGCGATGACATCGCCGGAGCGCACCTTCTGCCCCTCGGCGACGAGCCATTTGGCGAGCTTGCCCTCTTCCATGGTGGGCGACAGGGCGGGCATTAGAATGGGCGTGGGCATGTGTAAGGGTCACAATCAGGCTTGGTCGGGGGCGTCCGGCAATGGCCAGAGGTCCGAAAGCGAAAAGGTTAAGGCGTCGAAGGGTGGAGCTGCAACATCGTCTGAATTCTCGTAAGTCTCGTGAAGGACCCAATGCTGGTCGCGCAAGGCAAACACTTCGAGCAAATGCGCCGTCGCGTCCAAATACCAGAGATGGCCAACACCAAAGGTTCCGCAAATGCGGCGCTTGGGCCCTCGATCATTTTTTTCCGTCCACGGCGAAATCAATTCGCATACCCAGTCGGGCGGTGTCTCGATGTATGCCTTGCGTGGAAAATGCGGCATGCGTTCCTTCCGCCAGCCGGCCAAGTCGGGCGCAAGGACATGAGGCCCAAGATGCAATTCCGGTTCAACCATGAATATCCAGCCGCCGGGGCCACCTCGGCCCTTCTGGAACGGCCCGACCAATTCGTCAGCTAACGACGTATGCGCAAATTCATGGGAACGGACAGGCCGCGGATGCGTCTCCAATCGACCAAAAAGAATCTCTGCCGTCAGATGCGGCGGCACCGCCTCAAGGTCGGCGTAAGTCGCTGGACGGACGAAATCTTGCGCCATCTTGATCATCACTCAGCCTAACACGGCAGCTTACCTATTGCATACCCGCCGCGCGGCCTCGACCACTTTCGCCGTATTGGGCAACGCCAGCTTTTCCAGATTGGCTGCATAGGGCATCGGCACGTCCTCGCCCGACACTTTTGCCGGCGGCGCGTCGAGATAGTCGAACGCCTCCATGGCTACGCGCGCGCAGATTTCCGAGCCGATCGAACACACCGGATAGCTCTCATCGACCGCGACGATGCGGTTGGTGCGCTTCACGCTCTCGATCACGGTCGCCATATCGAGGGGGCGCAATGTGCGCAGATCGATCACCTCGGCCTCAATCCCTGACTTGGCCAATTCGTCCGCCGCCGCCATGGCGTAATTCATCGCGCGCGAGAACGACACGATGGTGACGTCGCGACCGGGACGCACGATCTTGGCCTTGCCGATCGGCACCAGCCAGTCCTCGACATCGGGCACGTCGAAACTTTGGCCATAGAGCATCTCCTGCTCCAGGAACACGACGGGGTTCGGATCGCGTATCGCCGACTTCAGCAGCCCCTTGGCGTCGGCCGCCGACCAGGGCGCCACCACCTTCAAGCCGGGAATATGGGCGTACCAGGAGGAATAATCCTGGCTGTGCTGGGCCGCCACGCGCGACGCCGCCCCGTTGGGCCCGCGGAACACGATCGGACACCGCATCTGGCCGCCGGACATATAAAGTGTCTTGCCGGCGGAATTGATGATGTGGTCGATCGCCTGCATGGCGAAGTTCCAGGTCATGAACTCGACGATTGGCTTGAGGCCAGCCATGGCCGCGCCAGCGCCGACGCCAGTAAAACCATATTCCGTAATCGGCGTATCGATCACGCGCTTGGCGCCGAATTCGTCCAAAAGGCCTTGCGAGATCTTGTAGGCACCCTGGTATTGCGCAACCTCCTCGCCCATCAGGAACACGTCCGGATCGCGGCGCATTTCCTCGGCCATGGCGTCGCGCAAGGCTTCGCGGACAGTCGTCGCAATCATCTTTGTGCCGGTGGGAACATCCGGCTCGCGAGCTGTCATCACGGGCATTGCGGCTGGCGCAGCAGCCGGTGCTTGAGCAGGCTGGGGACTCGTCGGAGCTTTTGTTTTGGGCGCAGGCACCGCCGCTTCGCCATTCCCCAGGATCACCGCAATCGGCGTGTTCACCTTCACGCCTTCCGTGCCCGCCGGAATAAGTATCCGTCCGAGCACGCCCTCATCGACCGCCTCGACCTCCATGGTCGCCTTGTCGGTCTCGATCTCGGCGATGACGTCGCCCGGCTTGATCATCTTGCCCTCGGCGACCAGCCATTTGGCGAGTTTGCCCTCTTCCATGGTTGGCGACAGGGCAGGCATCAGAATTTCGGTTGGCATGTTGGAGAGCTTTCGGAAGGCGGAAGGAAAATTATTGTTTGGCGGCGGCCGGTTCATCGAACGGCCAAAGCAGCCCCAAGGAGAAGTTCATTTCCTCGAAGGGCGGCATGCTGACAGTGTCATTGTCAAAGAAAGTACCCTTAAGACCCCACTCTTTATTTTGAAGAACAAAGCACTCAAGTGACCTGGTCCGCGGGTCAACGAACCAAAGATAACCGACGCCAAATTGCGCATAAATCGTGCGCTTTGGACCCTTGTCATACTTTTCGGTCGAGGGCGACACCCCCTCGCATATCCATTCCGGCGCGACGGTAATGAAGGGATCGGAACTCTTTGCAGTCCAGCGCTCCCTGCGCCAAGCGGCTATGTCCGGAACGACAACATGAGTGCCAAGATGGATCTCAGGCTCATTTACGAATACCCGGCCGCCTGGTCCGCCCCGGCCAAACTGATAGGAAGAAGTCGCCATGGCCCCAAGCGCATTTGTTGCTGCCCCATGCCCCATCACCGGCCGTGGATGCGTCACCAAGTCGCCAAAAATGATTTCCGCGACAAGATTGTCCGGCACGGCTTCGAGGTCCGCGTACGTCGCCGCCTTGGTTCTAGCAATGCTCATTACGAGTCTCTATTCCTCAACGCCTAAGCGGCCACCGTAATATCCGTATAAAGTTCGCTGGCGTCGGGCTCGGGATTGGTCTGGGCGAAATCGGCCGAAGCGTTAACGACCAGCCGCGTCTCGGCGTCGATCTTCTTCAGATCATCCTCGCTCGCCCAGCCGCGCTCCATCAGCCTGCGTCCAACCTGCTCGATCGGGTCGTGCTCGTTGCGCACCTTGTCGACTTCTTCGCGCGTGCGATATTTCGCCGGGTCCGACATCGAGTGACCACGATAGCGGTACGTCTGCATCTCCAGAATATACGGCCCCTTGCCCTCGCGCGCCCTCGTCACCGCCCGGTCGGCGGCGGCCTTCACGGCGCGCACGTCCATGCCATCCACGTCCTCGCCCGGAATGTCGAACGAGCGGCCGCGCTGGTAAAGATGCGTGGTCGATGAGCCGCGCGCCACGCTGGTACCCATGGCGTATTTGTTGTTCTCGATCACATAAATGACCGGAAGGCTCCAGAGCTTGGCCATGTTGAAGCTCTCATAGACTTGGCCCTGGTTGGCCGCGCCGTCGCCAAAATAGGTGAGGCTCACATGGTCGTTGCCGCGGTAGCGGTTGGCGAAGGCGAGGCCCGTCCCCAGCGGGACCTGTCCTGCGACGATGCCGTGGCCGCCGAAAAAGCCCTTCTCGACCGAAAACATGTGCATCGAGCCGCCCTTGCCGCGGGAGTACCCGTCTTTGCGGCCGGTGAGTTCGGCCATCACGCCCTTGGCCTCCATGCCGCAAGCCAGCATGTGCCCGTGATCGCGGTAGCCCGTGATCACCTGATCGCCAGGTTTTAGGGCCATCTGCATACCGACGACCACGGCTTCCTGGCCGATATAAAGATGACAAAAACCGCCGATGAAGCCCATGCCGTAAAGCTGGCCAGCCTTTTCCTCGAAGCGCCGGATCAGCAGCATTTGGCGGTAGGCCGATTGTTCCTGCTCGCGCGTAAAATCGGCGATCGGCATTCGCCCATTGCTTTTGAACATGGGGTCCGATGCGCCGTTGGAGGCGTCAGCGGGGGCCGTCAGGTCGGCTGTAGCGGTCATGGTCGATGTCCTCGGCAACACCTGCAAACTCCAGGAAACGGAGACTATTTTCCCATGTCTACACGAGCCCAAGGCAGTCCGCTAGCGTGCCGCGCAACTTCGTTTAAGAACGGGGGTGACCTGGAAAGTTCACTTTATGTTCTTGATTTGGCTCTGACACCGTGGTAGCGGTCGACGGCGTAGCAGTTGAGGGACCAGGAATGGGCGCGTTCGAGACCTCGCAACGGAGCACTTTCAAGATCGTCGAGGGCGAAAGACGTCGCGGACGCGGCGCGCGCTCCAACGTCAGCAGCCGTTTCGATCGCGAAGTGCGCAGCGACGAGGACGACGGCTGGGGCGTGTTGGACGATCTGCCGGAGTTCAAGACGACGGTTCAGATCGACGCCACCCGTACCATCATCGCCACCAACCAGTCGCCCGACATCAGTTTCGACCAGTCTATCAATCCCTATCGAGGCTGCGAGCATGGCTGCGTCTATTGCTACGCGCGGCCGTCGCATTGCTATTTGGGACTGTCAGCGGGGTTGGACTTCGAGAGCAAGCTGTTCGCCAAGCCGAACGCAGCGGAACTTCTGGAGAAGGAACTCGGCAAGGCAGGTTACCAACCCAAGGTGATCGCTCTTGGCGCCAATACTGATCCTTATCAACCGATCGAGCGTACTTGGACAATCACAAGGCAAGTTCTGCAGGTCCTGGCCAAGGCGCGTCATCCCGTCGGCATCGTCACCAAATCAGGTCTGGTGACGCGCGATATCGACATCCTGGCGCCGATGGCGCGCGACGGGTTGGTGAAGGTGGCGCTGTCGGTGACGACGCTCGATCGCATGACGGCGCGCAAGATGGAGCCGCGCGCCAGCACGCCGCAAAAGCGCCTGGAGGCGATCAAAGCCTTGACCGAGGCGGGAATTCCCACATCGGTGATGGTTGCGCCAATCGTCCCGGCGATCAACGACAGCGAAATCGAAGCGATCATGGAAGCGGCTCGCGACGCCGGGGCGAGCGAGGCCGGCTATGTGCTGCTGCGCCTGCCGCTGGAGATCAAAGACCTGTTCGCGGAATGGCTGGCGACGGAGTTTCCCGATCGCGCGGCCCGAGTCATGTCCATCCTGCGCAGCATGCGCGGCGGCAAGGATTATGACGCGCGTTGGTTCGAACGGCAGAAGGGGACAGGGCCATACGCTGACCAGATCGCGCAACGATTCCGGCTGGCCTTGCGCCGGTTAGGCCTCAACGAACGCAAATACCGCCTGCGCTCTGATCTGTTTCAGCGCCCGGTTGCCATGGGAGGACAGCTTGCGTTGTTCTAGTGTGCGTTGCAATGCCTGAGCCCTCAAGGCGGCCGGGCCGCCCGCGAGCCACCTTCAAGCTGGAGCGCCGCCACATCGGCTCGGGCCTTGGATACGTGATCGGTATCGATGAGGCCGGGATCGGACCTTGGGCCGGCCCCGTGGTTGCAGCCGCGGTCCGGCTCGATCCGGATGCACTGCCGCGCGGGATCGCCGACAGCAAAGTCCTTACGGCGCGGCGGCGCGAGCACTGTTTCGAAGAGATCATGCGGCTGGCGAAAGTCGGGGTCGGCATCGCCGATACCGAGCGGATTGATCGCGACAATATCTTGCGGGCCAGTCATTGGGCCATGGCCCAAGCCGTTCGCCAATTAGACTTTGCTCCCAACCTCGCGCTGGTGGATGGCAAACACCTGCCCGCCTTGGGCTGTCCAGCCGAGGCAATCATCGACGGCGACGCCAAGGTGCTGTCGATCGCGGCCGCTTCGATCATCGCCAAGGTCACACGGGACCGTATCATGGTCGCATTCGCCGCTACGTTTCCCGGCTACGGCTTTGAAAAGCACAAGGGCTATGGTACCTCGGAACATCGCGCCGCAATTGCCGCGATGGGACTAACGATGCTGCATCGCCGCTCGTTCAAGCCGATCCAGGAGGCCCTGACGGCGATGTCGACCACAGCGACCGGCCCGCCGTTAACCCATGACAGCCCCATATCGGAGTAGTGTTCGTAAATGACGTCCGCGGCCGTGATCAATCAAGCGCAGTAGGTTTCAACGAGTATGGTTCAGCGTTCCGTCACCGCCGCGACAACAAAGCCACCGGTCGACCGCATCTTGACAGGCGATTGCCTGGCCGAACTGGCCAAGCTTCCGGATGGGTGCATCGACCTGGTCTTTGCCGACCCACCTTACAATCTGCAGCTCGACGGCGATCTGCTGCGGCCGAACAATACCGTCGTCGACGGAGTGCATCAGGCCTGGGACAAATTCCTGTCCTTTGAGGACTATGACCGTTTTTCACGGGCCTGGCTGACGCAGTGCCGCCGCGTGTTGAAACCGAACGGCGCACTGTGGCTGATCGGCTCTTACCACAACGTTTTCCGCCTCGGTGCGGCGCTGCAGGATCTCGGCTTCTGGGTTCTCAACGATGTCATCTGGCGCAAGACCAACCCGATGCCGAATTTCCGCGGGCGGCGTTTCACCAACGCGCATGAGACGCTGATTTGGGCCTCGCGCAGCCCGGCCTCGCGCTACGTTTTCAACTACGAGTCCATGAAGGCGCTGAACGACGATTTGCAGATGCGCTCGGACTGGCTGTTGCCGATCTGCAGCGGACCGGAGCGCCTCAAGGACGCCAGTGGCCATAAAGCCCATCCGACGCAAAAGCCCGAGGCCCTGCTGCAGCGCGTGCTGCTGGCGACGACGCACCAGGGCGACGTGGTCCTTGACCCCTTCTTCGGAACGGGTACGACGGGGGCGGCGGCCAAGCGGCTTGGCCGCCATTTTATCGGCATCGAGCGCGATCCAACCTATGCAAGGGTCGCTGCCGAACGCATCGCAGCCGTCGAACCCATGCCCGCGAGCGCGCTTGACCTTGGCCTGGGCAAACGGGCCGAACCGCGCGTTGCTTTCGGTACTATCATCGAACTTGGCATTATGTCAGCCGGCAGCTGGCTCTTCGACGAGCGCAAGCGCCACACGGCCGAAGTGCGCGCCGACGGAACCCTTACACATGGCGATCTATCGGGCTCGATCCACAAACTGGGTGCGGCACTGCAAGGCCGGCCAGCCTGCAACGGTTGGACCTTTTGGCACTTCGAGCGCCACGGCCATCTCAAACCAATCGATGAGTTACGCACGCAAGCCCGCAAGCAGTTGGCCATGGCCGCAGAGTAGCGTTCAAATCAAACCCAAGGCCAGCAGCTCGGCGCGCATGGCTTCGGGCAGCCGGGAGATGTCTCCCGCCGCACCACCGGCAAGATCGGCCGGCGCGTCCTCGGCCGGCAGATAGCGCCAACCCTGGAACGCGCGGCGCGGCACCGGTCGCACGGGCACCAACTCGGGCGACAGCACAATATCGCAGCGGGAAATCCCGTCCTCCCCCGTCACCGGCGTCAGATCGAGGATTGGCTGGCGCACCTGCACCACAGCCTTGATCACCCAATAGAGCGAGCCCTGTCCGATGATTTCATCGCCGCGCTTGGGAAACATGCGCGTGCGATGCCACAACCGGGCCTCGCGCCTGGCCTTTCTCGCCTGCGCCAATTTTTCTACCTGCCATGCCTGCAGATCCTCGACTGAGGCGCAGCCGACGCAAAGTTTGATAAGATGCAGTGTCATGGGCGCAAGGTTACCTGCCTGCCCGGACGACCGCAACTCGGGCGCGGAGGCTGTGCACACCGCTCGAGTTGCCTCGTCTTTAGGGCGTAACCTTCATCGCAGCGCTGTCGGAAGCGACATCGGTCCCGTCGCGCCGCGCGGCCAAATCGCCGACTACCTCAATCTGCAGGCGCAGTCCGTCCGGTCCCGGTGTAATTTTGACGACGCGGGCGCGGCCCGGCACCAGCCAGAGCTTCAGCCCGTTGCCGAGCGCAACGCTCTGAGTCTGTCGCAAAAGATCCAGCGCGCCAGTCAGCTTGTCGTCGATGTTGACGGCGACGGCCCCCTGCAACCCGTCGACGAAGCGCTGATCAATCAGGAAGGGCAGCTCTTTCTGCATCGCGTTCTGTTTGGCTGAACTGCCGAAGGCTTCGCACTGGGACAGCACAATTTCCGAGCTGCTGGGCTTGAGCGTCGGCGACGCCAAATAGTAGGCCACACCGGCTCCTGAGACCCAGC
>JAYUAJ010000399.1:0-3567 GCA_043741375.1 Hyphomicrobiaceae bacterium
GCGTCTGCCACAGCAACACCAAATCCGCTGATGGTCTCTATCGCCGACGATATGCTTGGGCGTCGCGGCCGCATGATGGACGCCGTCGCGGCAATCGGCCAAGGCGAGATGGCGTTATCTGGTGTCCCATTCTCGATGCCTAGTCGCTTTCCGGCAACAGATTGACACTTTCAAACACAAAGAAAGACAGAAGTTCCCAAAATCGCCATGTTCGCTTCGTAACCGGCGGGACCAACGGAGGCCCGCATGCCAGCAGACATGAAGCCGAATCTCGCCAGCGCACGCCGCTTGGCTGACGACCATCAACCGGCGCGCACGGTTGCCCTGCGCACCATACAAGACGCGACTTCGCACCAAATTCCATCCAATGGCATTGGTGCTCAGGTCATCAAAAATCCGGATCTGGCTGTCAATTTGACCGCCGCTCTGGTGGCGATTTCCAACGATACGCCGGTAGTGCTGACCGCATTGGCGTCGGGGATCGATGCTTTGCCTTCGGCGCGATACCAGTCGGTAAGCCAACTGACGCTAGATGGCTGTCTTCGCCAGGGTGTTGCCGAACAAACCGGCTTTGTGCTCGGGCACGCCGAGCAACTGCAAACCTTCGCCGAACGATCCAATGGTCTGGCCGTCGGCTATCTCGCGTTGACGCGGACCGGGCAGGGGACCGCCGCCAACGCGGCTTGGCGCAGCTGGTACGATTATCTGCCCTGGGAAGACTGGCGTGAGGGCACCCCTGCGCTCCTTGCAACCACCATCGAGCCGCGTTTGCGCAACTGGGTGGCGCAATCGGCAGACACGATCGTTGCGCGCAGCGGCCTTGCCCGTGCCGATCGCGCTCGATTGGCCTTTGGCTTCGACCGGGTTCCGTGGAACGAAGAGCGCGTTGCCGACCGGTTCGAGCTGCTATGTGAGGCCGGCCTGATCGGCTCGCCGGAATTGCCAAGCCGGCCCATGCGCCTCGAGCACTTGCGCGTTCTCGGCAGCGCCATCGGACGCCTGCGTACACGGCTGAAGGTGCGTCCCCTGGTGTTTGAGCTCATGGACGACGAATTCACGCTCTTCGAGTTGCAGAAGACCGTGGAGGCGATCCTCGGGCCGCATCTGCACAAGCAGAATTTCCGCCGCCTGGTAGAGAGCGCGGGTCTGGTCGAGCCGACCGGCGAAGTGCGCTCGAAGACCGGCGGGCGTCCAGCCAAGCTGTTCCGGTTCCGCCGTGAAGTGCTGATGGAGCGCCCGGCACCGGGTTTCCGGGTCCACGCCCAGCGGATGTAACCAGCACGAGTGAACGACCTGCGGTTGGCATCGCCGCGCGCTATTCGATATAGCTCGCGGCGGCCAGCACAGATGGGCCACAACGCAAGTCCAAGGCCCATGTCACAATCGGCAATAATGACAAGAACGAGCAATCCGGCCTTGGCCACGGTCGGGTTGTTCGCGGCCGTGTTTCTGGGCGCCGCCGCTTTGACGCTCGGGTTGCGCGTGCCAACGTTTGTGCATCACGACACCAGCGAGGCTGTGATGTGGGGGCACAGCGGGTGGGCCGCCGGCTTCTGGAAACATCCCCCGCTCCTGCCTGCGATCATTCGCGCCTGGTCCTACATACTGCCGTTGGGGCCCCTGAGCCTAAGCCTATTGACCGCTCTCAATATGACTGTCTGCGCTTGGGCCGTATGGATGATTGCGCGAATGCCGCCGGCCAAGGTGGCGGCCGCCGGCGCCGCCGATGTGCAGCAGGCGGGGACGGTAGCCATTATCCTGCTGGCGTGCTTGCCGTTTACGTCGGTGATGGCGATCAAGCTCAACCACAATTCCGTTCTGATCGCGCTGTGGCCGTTGACCGTGCTGGCGTTTCTGCGCGCCGTCGACCGGCCAACGATGTTGCGCGGGGCCCTGTTCGGCCTGGCGGCGGCAGCGGCCGTGCTCGCGAAGTACTATTCGCTGCTGCTGCTGGCCGGCTGCCTGGCCGCGTCTTTCGCCGTACCGATCCGGGCCTGGAAATTCTATCGCGGGCCGGCCCCCTACGTCGCGGTCGCAACGTTCGCGCTGGCGATGACACCGCACTTGGTCTGGATGCTCGAGCGAGCGGCGTCGCCCCTCGCCTATGCGTTCAAGGCCGGGGCCGCGAACCCGGCTGCCGCCACCCGTGGCCCGGCGATGGCGCTGACATTTGCACTACAGACACCATTTCTGGTGCTGTCGATGGCATTGATGGCGTGGCTGCTCTGGCGCTTGCGGCCAGCAAAATCTGAGAATGTCACGCGCCATCGCCACGAGCGCGCATTGATCACACTGACGCTGGTGCCCTTTGTCCTGACGATCATTCTCGTGTTTGCCTTCAACTTGCGCGGCGCCGTCGCCTGGGCCATGCCGGTGTTCGTTTGTTTGCCGGCGGTGATGGCCGCACGGATCGGGCAGCTGCCGGATCGCGTGTTTCAACTGGCGCCCCGCATTGCCCTGATCGCGATTGCCGCCGCCGTGATCGCCGGACAGATCGGCGTGCGCCTTGCTGTGGCGCGAGGCGCCGACGGCATTTCCGAGCCGCGCCGCGAAATCGCCGAGGCGGTGACCGGCTTTTGGCACGCGACCCAGACCGGGCCGTTGCAAATCGTCGCTGGCGACAACCGGCTGACATCGGCGGCTGTCATATTCTCTCCCGACCATCCGCAGGGTTGGCCGAGTTTCAGCGCCACGCAAGCGCCCTGGATCGATCCCACGGTTGCAGCAAAATCGGGTTTCATCGCGCTATGCCGCCCGGCCGATGCGGCCTGCATCGATCTCGCAACGCAAGCCTCGAACGGGCGCGCCATTCGTTGTATACTGAAGCGCCGGGTCGAGCATTTGGGCGCGGCAGGCCCATGGTTCGAGGTTGCGATTTTCCTGGTGCCGGCGGCAGCCAGTGCGGCAAAACCAGCGTGCCCACCTGAATGAACGGTTAATCTTTACGCCGTTCCAACGATTTATTGGATCATTCGCATGCTTGTTTCCGCCATAGTTGCATCCCACCTGATGCTGTGACAGGGACGAGGTGAATTGCCTGCGAACCCGAGCCGAAGAGAACCGCCATGGTCATGGTCAAATGGATCGTTATCTGGGGATTGGTTGCAATAGCATCGGCGGTTGCAGGCGGCATTGTTGCGGGTGTCAAACGGCGCGACCATTCGTTCTGGGCCTCGTGGTCGTTCATTTTCCCGCCGATGCTTGTCATCCTGATGCTAATGCCCAAGAATCAGGGTCCCAAAAAGCGCCGCCGCACCCTCGACGAGGAAGACGCCGCGGAGGTTTGAGATCGGCGAGGCAATTGCACCGGCCCGTACGGCGCAATAGCCCCACTTGGCGTATTGCGCCGGAGCGGCGGCGGTCTCACAGCATTGTTCGCAACACCGCCCGTGGAATGGCGCAATACGGCTGACGCCTATTGCGCCCTACCGCACCGCCCAAGAACCAAGGCCCCAAAAAAGCGCCGCCGCACCCTAGGAGCCCGTCCACTTTATCGGGATACTGCTGCGGAACAAGCCGCCGTTAGCCCTTTTCGGGCTCCAGACAGGCGCCTCGGGCCGTTTTCCG
>JAYUAJ010000400.1:0-8291 GCA_043741375.1 Hyphomicrobiaceae bacterium
GGCTGCCTTGCCAGCTGTTTTCACCGCAACGCCCGTCCCCGGCCGGCCGGGGCGGACAAGAGTCGACAGCGGTAGCAAGTGGGAGACCATCGCCGGGTATAGCCGCGCCATCCGGATCGCAGACCGAGTGCTGGTGAGTGGAACGACGGCTACGCACGGAGCGGGGCGCGTGATCGGCAAGGGCAATCCGGCAGCACAGACCGTCTATATCCTCGACAAGATCTCGGCCAGCCTCAAGGCCGTCGGCGCGGAACTTGCCGATGTCATCCGTACACGCGTCTATCTGCGGGACGTGGCCGCTTGGGAGCCGGTATCGCGTGTGCATGGCCGGTATTTCGCCGGCGTCCGGCCAGCCAACACCCTGCTGGCAGCGGGCGGTCTGGTCGGTGAGTATGATGTCGAGATCGAAGCCGAGGCGATGGTCACGGCCCGTTGAGGCTCAGTCCTTGTGCTGCGGAAGAAAGCGCGAAACCACCAGGCGTTCTTTAACCAGTCCGCGCGGTTGCAACAGCAGGATGGTGGCGATCAGCACGCCGATCATCACCAGTTGAAGCGAAGCGGCGCGCGCCTGCAGCCCGGCCGGCAGCAGCATCGACACCAATGCGCTCGACACGCTCCACAGCCCCCAGACGGCCAGCGCGCCGAGCAAAGCGCCACGGTTGTTGCCGGCGCCGCCGATAATCAGCATAGCCCAGACCTGAAAGGTCAGCGCCGAGACATAGTTCTCGGGCGCAATGAAGCCGATGGCGTGGGCCTGCATGGCGCCGCCGAGGCCGACGATCATGCAGCCGAGCACGAAGGCCTGCAGCCGGTAGAGCCGCGCGTTCTTGCCCAAGCTCGCCGCCGCCGCCTCGTCCTCACGGATGGCCCGCAACACGCGCCCCCATGGCCCGCGCGTCAAACGCTCCAGGCCGATGAAGACGCCACCTGTCACCACGCTCGCCAGAGCCAGATTGGCCAGGTTGAACGCCAGCGCGTTCTCCTGCAAGTGCGCGAACGGGCGGGGAATGAAGGCGATGCCGAACGGCCCACCGGACAGCCATTCAACATTGACGGCGATCAGTTGAATGACGATGGCGATGCCGAACGTTGTGATGGCCAGATAGTCAGCGCGCAAACGCAGCGTGATGGCGCCGATCGCCGCAGCGACCACGCCCGACGCAAGAACCGCTCCGAGCCAGCCGATCGCTATCGGCAGCTCGTAGCCTCCCACCCGGCCGGTAGCGGGCGCCGCCGTCAGCAGCGCCGAGGCATAGGCGCCGATGGCCGCGAAACCTGCCACACCGACATTGAACAATCCGGTCTGCCCCCATTGCAGATTCAGGCCGAGCGCCATGATGCCGAAGCTGGCCGCAGTGACCAGAAAGAACGCGCCATAGGTGAGCCAATCCAAGATCATTCGCGCACCCCGAACAGACCCGTCGGCTTCATCAGCAGCACGGCGATAAGCAACAGGAAGGCGACGGCCGCACGGAACCCGCCGCCCACCAACGGCACGGCGGCGGACTCCGCCAGCCCCACGATCAAGCCGCCGATCACGGCGCCTGGCACGCTGCCGATGCCGCCCAGGATCGCGGCAGCAAAGAGCGGCAACAGCAAATCAAAACCCATGAATGGGCGCACCTGGATGGTGATTCCCGACATGATGCCGGCCGCGCAGGCGAGTGCCCCTCCCGCCATCCAAGTCGCGCGGATCACAGCGTCGACGTCGACGCCGGCGACGCGGGCCAGCTGCGGGTTTTCGGACACGGCCTGCATCGAACGACCGATGGTAGTGCGGGTTATGACGAGGTGGGTCGCGACGACCAAGACGGCCGTGATCGCCAGCATCAGCAGCTGGTCGGCCGTGACGCGGACGCCAGCGCCCAGCGGGATTGCGATCTGAATGTCGCGACTGAAGTATTTGGGCTCTGAGGTGAAGACGAATTCGAGCAGGCTGCGCAGCGCCATCGAAGCCCCGAAGCTGGCCATCACCATAATGATTGCGTTGCCGCGCGCGCGCAGCCGGGCGAACAGAATGGCATCGAGCGCCAGGGCGAGCAGGCCGGTCAGCAGCATTGCTATGAGGCCAGCCGCAAGCACGGTCCAGCCGACCGAGAACGGACCGGCGCCGCCAAACTGCTGGCCCGAGGCCCAACCTATCAGTCCGATGACCGCCAGCGTGGCGTAGGCGCCCCAGGTGATGAACTCGCCATGCGCAAAGTTGGCGAACCGCAGGATGGAGTAGGTGAGCGTGACGCCGATGGCGCCGAGGCCGATCAGGCCACCCATCAAGAGGCCATCGACAACGAATTGCAGGTTCATGAGGGATGAGCCTCCACCGGCTGGCCCGCGCCCAGGTAGAGCTCGGCCATCGTGCGGTCCTTGGCCAGATCATCCGCCCTGCCCTCGAGGCGATTGACGCCCTCGGCCAGCACATAGGCGCGGTCGCCGATAGCCAGCGCGGCCCGGGCGTTCTGCTCCACCAGCAGGACGGTCACTCCGGTTTGCCGGATCGCCAAAAGCCTTGCAAACACCAGTTCGACCAATTTGGGCGACAACCCCGCCGATGGTTCGTCCAGAACGAGCAGTTTCGGCTTGACCATCAGGGCGCGGGCGATCGCCAGCATTTGCCGCTGACCGCCCGAGAGGCGCCCCGCCCCCAGCCGTCGCTGGACAGCGAGATCCGGGAACAAATCGTACATCTCCTCGATCCCGCCCGCCCGGCCGGGCTTGGGCAAAACAGCGGCCGCGAGGGCGAGGTTGTCGGCGACGGACATCGCCGTGAACACATTTTCCGTCTGCGGAACGAAAGCGAGACCGTTGCGCACCATTTGGTGCGCGGCAAGCTGAGTGATGTCTGTACCCGCCAGCGCGACACGCCCGGCCGACTTGGTCACCAGGCCCGCGACTGCTTTGACCAGCGTGGACTTTCCCGCACCGTTAGGCCCGAGCAGAACGACGATCTCGCGTTCGGCGACGGTGATGCTGACCCCCCGGACGATCGGCACGCCCGGCTCGTAGCCTGCCACCAGGCCATCAACAACGAGCAGGTTCGCGCCAGTCATACCGCGCTCCCGCCCAGGTAAGCCTCGATCACGCCGGCGTCGCGCACCACGTCCGCCGGCGCTCCGTGGGCGATCAGGCGGCCTTGCGCCATCACAAACACCTCGCGGCACAGCCGCGCTACCAGTCCCATATTGTGCTCGATGATCAGGAACGTGACGCCTCGCCGGTTGATATCGGCAATGCGCTCGATGATGACCTCGATGAGCGCCGGGTTTACACCCGCGGCAGGCTCGTCGAGCAGGATGATCTCAGGGTCCGCCATCAGCACACGGGCCAATTCCAGCAGCTTGCGCTGCCCGCCCGAGAGTTCGCGCGCTGGGGCATTGGCGAGCTTGGCGAGCGTGACAAACTCCAGCAAAGCCATGGCCTTGTCTGCGTTATGGCGCTCCTCTATCTCGATGCGCCGGCCCGGCAGGAAATTGGCGAACAGCCGTTCCCCGCTTTGCTGAGTGGCCGCAGTCAGCACGTTTTCGAGCACCGTCATGCCCGCAAAGGGTCTAGGGATCTGGAACGTGCGGCCAAGCCCATGCCGCATCCGCCGGTGCGCTGGCTCGTGATGCACGGGCGCGCCGCGCAGAGAGACCTCGCCGCTGGACGGCTTCACCACCCCGGTGATGATGTTGAAGAGCGTGCTTTTGCCGGCGCCATTTGGCCCGATGAGCCCCGCAATGGTTCCGCGCTGCACAGCCAGCGACACGTCATCGACGGCCGTCATGCCTCCGAAACGCTTTGATACGGCACGCACGTCGATCATGGCTTGCGTGGGCATCAACATCCTTGAACTGCGGAGGATTCTCAGGTTTGACTGGAGCGGCGGAACAATCCCCACAAGTCTAGGGTCGGTGTACGACCCGTGCAAGCGCCAGCAGCATCGGTGCCGTTATGCAGACCCCAGATGACGACAGCTTCGAGCTTTTCGACCTCAAAGTCGAGGTCGTGGCGCCGGCCGGATCGAAGCTTTATTGCGGCGCCAAGATAGGTGACAGTTTTGAGCTGCGCGGCGAGATGCTGCATCTGCCGCCGGGTCAGGGCTTCTCCATCTACTCGCTCGGGGCGCTGTTGCCATTGCTCGCCGCCAAGCAGCGCCCGGCCGATGCCAACGACTGGATGTCGACCGACTCCGAAGTCGCCTGCCCCGATCCCAATTGTCCAAGCCGGTTCCGCTTCCAGCGGCTGGGCAAACGCACGTTCCGGCATGCCCAGACGACGGCGGTACCGCTGACGCCAGAGCGCAAGTCATGACCGCGGTCGAGCGGCGAATTCTGCGGCCGGGCTATGAGATTTCGCGCATCATTCGTGGCGGCTGGCAGCTGGCGGGCGGGCATGGCCGCGTCGATACGGCAGCGGCCGTTGGCGATCTGGTGGCCACCGCCGAAGCCGGCATCACCACGTTTGATTGCGCCGATATCTACACCGGCGTGGAAGAGCTGATCGGCGGCTGCCGGGCTGAAATCGCCCGCACGGGTGGCGCCGAGGCGCTGGCGAGAATCAAGGTTCATACCAAATGCGTCCCCGACCTGGACAAGCTGGCCGCGCTCAAGCGAGCTGACGTTCGCGCCAGCGTCGAGCGCTCGCTGCGACGGCTCCAAACCGAGCGGCTGGACCTGGTTCAATTCCATTGGTGGGATTACGCCGTTTCTGGCTATTTGGAAGCCGCCCATTGGCTCGAAGAGCTGCGGCGAGAGGGCAAGATCGAACTGCTGGGCGGAACCAATTTTGATACGGAGCATACCGCGGAACTGCTAGCTGCTGGCATTCCGATTGTCAGCATGCAGGTGCAGTATTCCTTGCTCGATGATCGGCCAGAGCATGGCTTGGCTGAGCTGTGCCGCCAGCACAAGGTCCATCTGTTGTGCTATGGATCGGTGGCTGGCGGGTTCCTGTCGGATCGGTGGTTGGGCCAGCCGGAGCCGAAACCGCCCTTGGCCAATCGTTCGCTGACCAAATACAAACTGATCATCGACGACTTCGGGGGGTGGGATCTGTTCCAGGAATTGCTGCGCTCGTTACGTCGGATCGCAGACGAGCACGCAACAGACATCGCCAGTATCGCCAGCCGTTATGTCCTCGACCAGCCGGCGGTTGCTGCGGTCATTATCGGGGCAACCAACCGCGCGCATCTGACGTCGAACGCGGCGATATCGGCAGCCACGTTGACCTCGCAAAACCGGGACGGCATCGCTGCGATTCTCGGTCGCCGCCGCGGACCGGCTGGCGATACGTTCAGCTTGGAGCGTGATCGCAATGGGCCGCATGGCTCGATCATGAAATACAACCTCAACCAGGCCCCGGCATGACCCGCGACCCCGCGTTGGAAGACGCTGCGCGCCACGAAATCGAAGCGTTGCATGCCTTCTTCGTCGCATGGTTCACCGGTCAGCGCGAAGACCTGGACTTTCGGCTGTGCGAAGCCGCGTTCGGCGCCGGCTTCCAGATGGTCGCTCCCGACGGCCGCCGCCACGACCGGAGCGAGATCGTGCGCCGGCTGCTTCAGGCGCGAGGGAGTGCGCAAGGCGCTTTCGAGATCACCGTGATCAATCCTCGAAAAATCTGGTCGGCGGGCGACGCCATTCTGATGGGCTATGTTGAGCATCAGCTACGGGGCGGCCAGACGACCCGCCGGCGTTCGGTAGCGCTGCTGACGCGCGCACCAACGGCGCCGCGCGGCATGCACTGGCAATCGCTCGCGGAAACGTGGATGATGCCGGATGATCTGGCTCAATGAATGTTCGATCAACCAAATTGCCAGACGGGAGGAGAGTGTCAGAATGAATGCGAACCTGAGATCCCTGGCGGGCGCTGTTGCGACAGCAGCAGTGCTTGCCGTAAGCGGTGCAGCCTATGCCGCCGATTGCGACATCACAATCGGTGTGGTCATGGAACTGACCGGACCGGCTGGTGCCTACGGTCAGGCGGGCGCCAAATCGATCGAGATGGCGCTGCGCGACATCAACGATGCCGGCGGCGTCGGGGGCTGCAAGCTCGTGACCGACACGCGCGACAGCCAGAGCCAGGGCAATGTCGCGGTCGACGTCGCCAATCAGCTCGTTACCGTCAAGAAAGTGCCCGTCATCATCGGCGGCATAATTTCGTCCGTATCGATTCCGATCCTGACATCGGTCACCGGACCGGCGAAGGTGGTGCAGGTGTCGCCGGCGTCCTCGTCGCCCACGCTCACCCAGCTGGCCCGCGACGGCAAGACCAACGGCGTGTTCTTCCGCACCATCACATCCGATGCGCTGCAGGGCACGGCTGCGGCGAAATACGCGCTCGACAGCGGCTTCAAAAAACTCTCGATCATCCACGTCAACAACGATTTTGGCGTGAACATGGTCAAGGAGTTCTCGAGCGCCTACAAGGCGCTCGGCGGAACAATTGTGTCGGACACGCCGTACAATGAGAAACAGCCGTCCTATCAGGCCGAAGTGACGGCCGCCATGGCAGGTTCGCCCGATGGGCTGTATCTGGTGAGCTTCCCGGTGGATGGCGCCACCGTCGCCCGTACCTGGATCAGCCAGGGCGGCCCGGCCAAATTCTTGCTCAACGACGGCATGAACGACAAGGGTTTCATCGAAGCTGTCGGCGCCAAGTTCCTGAACGAGGCCTACGGCACATCGTCGGGCACCGACGAGACGCCCTCGACCAAATATTTCAACGACAATTACAAGGCGTTCTCGAACCTCGATCCCGGCAGCCCGGCTGCGGTGCAATCCTATGATGCGGGCGCCATTGTCGGCCTCGCCATCGCGCAAGCCGGCAAGGGCGATGCCGCCGCCATCAAGGACGCCATGCGCAAAGTGCTGTCGCCCGGCGGCGCGGTAATCCATGCGGGCAAGGACGAATTTGCCAAGGCGCTCGGCCTGATCAAGGCCGGCAAGCCGATCAAGTATGAAGGCGTGATCGGCGCGGTAACCTTCGATGAGTTCGGTGATATCACCGGCCCGTTCCGGCTCTGGAAAATCAAGGACGGCGAGATCACCACCGTCAGCCAGATGTCGACGGCGGACGTCAACGCCATCAAGGCCAAGATCGGTAAGTGACGGTTGCCGGCTGGGCAGTTTAGCTGGCGATGTCCCTGGATGATCGTCCGGGGACATCGTGACCGCGTGACTATTGCCTGGGCCCCGATCCGCGCAGCGCGCCCTTCAGGCTGGCGAGGTCGTCATGACGGGTAGATATGTCCGTCCTCGGCTCGGCTTGGCGAAGATCACGCAAGATCTCCAACGAGCGCAGTAACACCGGCAATGGCGGACCGCTCGCCGTGATCTGGGCGAGTTTGGCGTGATCGAGCCCGGCTGCTGGCTGTTCGATGAAACGCGAAACCAGCATGTCATGGTGCTGCATGGCCACCCGCCCATGCGCCTCACAGACGGCCACAAAGGCTCGCGCATTGTCCTGGAACCAGGGTTCGGTGCTTGCCTTCGGCAGAGCTTCGATGAATTGGCCGAGAAAATCCCGCCGTCGCATGCAGTCGCGCAGAGAAGCCTGATCCTCTGGACGCATGAACGGCATCTTGTCGACGAGCAGCTGTGCATAGTAGGGATCGTTGGCCTGACAAAGCCCCGTCAGCAGGTCGACCTCGTTGATGCCGGAGAAGTCGCCGGCATTGGCGCCGCGATACTCGGTCCGGCCAACGCGGTAGGGCTTGTAGTAGGGCCTGACGCTGTAGAAGAAGCGGTCAGGATCCAGCTCCCTGAACAGCACGTCGTTCCACTTGGCGACGTCCTCGATGGCTTTGGTCGCATCCTCAAACAGAGTCCGGGCCACGGGATGGCTCACGCCTAAATGCACCACGCGCAGCAGAGCATCGGCGGCGCGCTTGAAGGCGAAGATTGCGCGCGTGTTGCAGTCCAGAAAGAGTCTCTCGCTGGTGAGCCAGGTGAAGCTTTTCGGCTTGCCGGCGATGGCGCGGTTGTGGGTTGCAAGGTGACTGGTGGCGAAGCGGGGGGCCACGCCGATCGAGGCGCCGATTTGCATGCCGAGGGCCGAGGCCTCAAAGAACGGTGACTTCTCCTCGCGCGCCGGATTGGTCAGTTCGTGGCGCCTCAGCGATGCCAGCCAGAGACCGAGATTTCCCAGCACATCGAAGGCCTGGTCGAAGCCTTCATCCGTGTTGCCCTCGACGCGGAGCGCTGCGACGAGACCCTTGCCCTCCTCAAGGATTGCCTGCTTTGTGGTATCTCCGGCACCGTCGACATCGGCCCGGTCCGGCCGGCTGAAATAGAGGTCTTCCAGCTCGGTAT
>JAYUAJ010000401.1:0-8274 GCA_043741375.1 Hyphomicrobiaceae bacterium
CAGCATTAACATAGACCGAGAGGGACAAAACCATGACCACGCCACTGCTGGACGCGCTACTAACGCGCCGCTCCTCTTCGGCCTCCGGCGGGCTGCTCGGTGATCCCGGTCCGACGCCCGAACAGTTGCAGCAGATACTCACGGCCGCAGCGCGCGTGCCTGACCACAAAAAGCTGGCGCCCTGGCGCTTCATCGTCTTCGAGGGCGATGCGCGCAAAGCCTTCGGCGCACATTTGGTCAGAATACTACCGCTTGAGGACGCCAATGCGCCCAGTCCCGCCCGCCTTGAGCTGGAAGCGGGCCGGTTCCTGCGCGCGCCGCTGGTTGTTGGCGTGATCTCGCGTGTCACACCCGTCCCTGCCGCACCCGAATGGGAACAGATCCTTTCCGCCGGCGCGGCCTGTCAGACGCTGTGCCTGGCGGCCAACGCACTTGGCTTCGGCACCAATTGGATCACGGAGTGGTACGGCTACAGCGCGGGCGTGAAAGAGGTGCTGGGCTTGGCCGGCAACGAGCGCGTGGCCGGCTTTGTCTACATCGGCACCTCCAGTCAGAAGCTCCCCGACCGGGATCGACCGAAGCTGGAAGAAATCGTCAGCCGGTTTGGGTAGCGCGAACTCCATCGTCGGGCACCTCTACCCTGCCTTCACCCTCAAGGGGGAGAGGGGTCCAGTGCGTCGGATATTGCCGACCTGTTTCAACGGCGACAGTGGGGGGTGGCTGTAACCGCCAAACGTGATCTGAGTGCCCTACCGCCGTGACTTATCCCGCCACAAAGACAGTCTAGCACTCGCCGGCTCCGGCGCCATGCGGGCCGGATGTTGAAGGAGGCGCACCCGAGTATGACACTTGATCCGATGCTGGCGGTCTACGCGGTTCCGCTAGTCGCGGTCTGGTATCTGCTCCATCGCGGGCGCCGCAAGGCCGAAGTCCGGCATGTTGCGGTGCGCCAGGCCGCGCAGGCTGCCGGTCTCACCGAGCCAGCCAGCTTACACCCCGTCATCGATCCCGCGTTGTGCATGGGCTGCGGAGCCTGCGTTGCGGCCTGCCCCGAGGGCGAGATCATCGGCCTCATCGACGGCAAGGCCGAACTGATCGAGCCGTCGTCTTGCATTGGCCACGGCGCGTGCCGGGCGTCCTGCCCGTTCGGCGCCATCTCGCTGGTGTTCGGCAGCGAGACACGCGGCGTCGAGATCCCGCACGTGGACAGCAATTTTCAGTCCAACGTTCCCGGAATATACATCGCTGGTGAACTCGGCGGCATGGGGCTGATCCGCAATGCCATAGAGCAGGGTAAACAGGCCATCGACTCCATTGCGGCGCAGAAGAAGCGTTCGCCAAATGGCGCCGGACTGCTCGATGTGTTGATTGTCGGCGCCGGCCCCGCGGGGCTTGCCGCAACGCTCGGCGCCAAGGCCAAGGCGATGACGTCCGTCACCCTGGAACAGGATTCGCTGGGCGGCACGGTTGCCCACTTTCCACGCGGAAAACTGGTCATGACACGCCCCGCCGTGTTGCCGCTGGTGGGAAAAGTCAACTTCCGTGAGACGACCAAGGAGGCGCTCTTGGGTTTCTGGCAGGACGTGGTGAAAAAGAGCGGCATACGGGTCAACTTCCAGGAACGCGTGGAAACTGTCGCGCCGATCCCCGGCGGCGGTTTCGAGGTGACAACCAGCCGAGCCAGCTACCGGACGCGCAACGTGCTGCTCGCCATCGGCCGCCGGGGAACGCCGCGCACGCTGGATGTACCAGGGGAAGAGCAGCAAAAGGTCGTCTATCGCCTGCAGGACCCCCAGCAGTACCGGGGCATGAGGGTCGCGGTGGTCGGAGGAGGGGACAGCGCCGTCGAGGCAGCGCTCAGTCTTGCCGAGGAGGCCGATACGGAGGTCCTGCTCACCTATCGCGGCGACGCCTTCAACCGGCTGAAGCCGAAGAACCGCGAGAAGATCGAGGCCATGGCCAAGAGCCGCCGCATCCATCTCCTGTTCAAGTCGGTGGTGACCGAGATCGCCCCTCAATCGATCCGCGTGCAGCAAGAAGGGCGCCATTTCACTATCGACAACGATGCCGTCATTGTGTGCGCCGGCGGCATCCTTCCGACCGGTTTCCTGAAATCAATCGGCATCGAAGTCGACACCAAATACGGGACCGCGTAGGCTTGGCGATCATTGATCCGTGGCAGCCGCAGGGGGCCACTTTCTCCGGCCACCGATTGCCTCCAAGTCGCCTATCGTCCGTTACAAGATCAATCGCCCCTTGAGATCGGTGGTGCGGTATCCTGCGGCGCGCGCCGCGAGACAGAAGCAGCGCTCCACGGCGTGATGCAAGGCGCCGTCGGTCTGGCCTGCCTCTGGCTCGAAGTCGGCGGCTATCAGCGCAAGCCGCCGCAAAGGGACCAGCGCTGCCGGGCGAAACCAGAACATCGAGCCTTCGAAGAACGCTAGATCGAGATCATCTTGGGTGGGGCCGGAAGCGTCCGTCGTACGGCCACCCCCCACCCCATCCCTCCCCCTCAAGGGGGAAGGGGGTGGTCCGTCGCTGTTGAGATAGGTGTGGCAACATCCATCGCTCGAACCCCCTCCCCCCTTGAGGGGGGGGAGCGAAGTGGCGCGCTCCATCAGCTTACGCACGGTCGCCTTGTTGGCATTCCAGTAGGAGGGGCGCGTGCGCAGCATCCAGCGCCAGCCGGCCATCCCGACGCGCGGATGGGCGAATACACTCAGTATACGATGCACTTGCGCTGCATTGTCTGCCAGCAGAGCGAACAGCAACCGCCGCCGCAGATCGCCCGTCCATAAATGCGGGCTTTTCTTGGTGTGCAGCTTCAGGACCGCGTCGTAGCCATCGAGCGCGCCCGAGCCCAGCACCGCGAGGAACGGCGCGATGTCCCGGCCGCGATTATCGAACGCGTGCACCGTGACGCCCGCTATCGCGCCGAGGCGCGCGCGAAGCTCTCCCGCCCTGTCGTGCGGCGCCGTCACATGCAGCGGCGAACCCTGAGGCAGTGCTTGCCAGCACGCGAGGACCTCATCCAGCAGATCGGGGTAGTAAACATGAGCAATCATGGCGGTGCGGATGCCGGCAGCTTGCGTCACCGGCCGCCGCTGCAGCCCAGCGCGCCACAGGGCCTGCACGGGAGGGCTGAGAAACACCGAACCGAACAGGATCTCGGTCACTTTGTAGACCACGTGCCGGCCTGGCTGGCTGACCACGCGCAGGCGCAGCAGCAGGCCCTCACAAAGTTGCGCGCCCCTCATGCCGCCACGGCCGGCCGCGCCGTAAACGGCAACACGCCGGCACGCTTTGCGGCCACCGCCTCGCGAAACAGCGCTGCCAGACGATCGGCTCCGCGCTCCAGATCGTAGCGCCGAACGATGACAGCTTGTGCCGCCCGTCCCATCTCTCTGCGGAGCGACGGGTCGCCCGTCAGCTGGCGCAGCCGCCGTTCGAACTCATCCGCATCGCCGGCAAGAAAGCCGGTTGCGCCGTCCTCGACCAGCACCTGGCTGAAGCCCATGCGCGTCGCCACCACCGGACGGCCGGCACTCATGTACTGCGTGACTTTCCAGCAGGACTTGTGCCGGAAGAACGACGCTGAACCGAGCGGCATGATGCCGATGTCGAGACCCGCGACATCGTCTGCTTCGCTGGCAAGTGCCCAATCCTTGCGCGTTGCCCGCAAATCCGGCACCGCCGCTCCAGCGCCGATCAGCACCGTCTCGCTCAATCCTTCCGCAGCCATACCGTTGAGTACGTTGACAAGAAGCGGCAGGAACCGCTCGGCCGTGTACGGTGTTCCGATCCAACCAATCCGTACCGGCCCGGTCCGCGGTTGCCCATCGGCGCGTTCGCCGGCCCGGCGATACACGCCCGTGTCGATGCAGTTCTCGACCACCTCCGGCCGCACGCCGCCAAGGACCATCAAGGCGCCGGCGAGACTGTCGTTAGCAGCCGTCACCCGGTCCGCCGCCGCCAATGCCGTCTTGAGCTTTGCCAACTCGCCGCGTACCCCCCGCTTCAGCCCCTCATTTTCGAACCGGTCGATCCAGTAGTCGTCGAAATCGAGAATGGTTGGAACGCCCGGCACACCGTAGAAGCGCCGCTCGCTCCAGAACGGCAGGCGCGGCAGCACCTCCTTCTCGATCCAGATGAGATCGTACCGTTTGAGGCGCGGCGCCATCCGCATGCGTTCGATGTACGCGCCGAGAATGCGGCTCCAATTGCGCGATTGCCCGCGATAGAACTGCGCCAGGCTCTCGTCATCGACGAACTGATGCGTATCAAGCTCAATGCCGCGCGCGGCGAGCGGGGCACGGTAGGCGTGATGGCGCACCCGGCTGCTCGCCCCGGGCATGCCATAACGCGCCAGCAGCAGAACGCGCAGGCCGGAGGGTTGGCGATCGTCGGTCATCTCACGATCAGCCCCCTGGCCAGCAGATCGGCAAGCACCTGATCGGCGAGCGTGTCACTCATCGTCGTACCGGCTGCCAGCCTCAGCTCTGGCGCCAGTGGCGGCTCATAGGGCGACGACACACCGGTAAAGCGGGCAAGCTCACCGGCACGGGCGCGCTTGTAGAGGCCTTTGGGATCGCGCTGCTCGCAGATGTCAATTGGTGTGTCCACGAACAGTTCCAGGAACTCTCCACGCCTGAACCGCTCTCGCGCGCGCAGCCGGTCGGCGCGGAACGGCGAGATGAACGCCACGATCACGATCAACCCGGCCTCGACCATCAGCTTGGCAACCTCGGACGTGCGCCGGATATTTTCGGCGCGGTCGGCATCGCTGAAGCCCAGATCCCGGTTGAGGCCGAGCCGTATAGCGTCGCCATCGAGCAGGGCGGTATGCCGCCCCAGGGCGTTCAGCTTGGCATCCAGCGCCGCCGCGATGGTGGATTTGCCCGCGCCCGACAGGCCGGTGAGCCACAGGCAGCACGCGGTCTGCCCCATCAGCGCGGCACGCCGGCCGGGAGGGACGCCGCGCCCATCCGGCGTGAGCGGACCGGGCCCGGCCGGTCCGGCTGTGGCCTTCGAGCCTGTCATGGCAATTGCTCCTCCCCGCCGCATCCCGGCACCATACAGGGCAGGCGGCCTTGGCGCGGCCGAGGCATCCACGATTCCTGTGGATAGTTCGGCCGTCCCCATCCGGAAAACCGGCACATAACCAAGGCCTGATTCGCAATGCCGCCGACTGTGGCGCGTTAGCCTCTTGTGCAACGGCAACCGGGTGCCCATTACCGCAACGAGGCTGGGGAGATTGCGGCAGAGACGCGATCGAACCAGCCGCAGCGGGGGAATTTGGCTTGGATCTGGGACCTTCGACGGCGTCCGACGATGCCGGCAGCAGCACGGCCGAGACGCCTCGCCGCACCTGCCTGTTGGTGCTCGGCATGCACCGCTCAGGCACGAGCGCCCTGGCGCGTGTGCTGAGTCTGATGGGCGCGGCGCTGCCGAAAAACCTGATGGGGCCCGGCCCCGGCAACGAGACCGGCCATTGGGAGCCGGCGCAGATCGTGCAGTTGCACGACCACCTGCTCGAGGAACTTGGCAGCCCCTGGGACGACTGGAACCGCATCGACGTTGCCGCCCTGCCGCCCGAGCGCCTCGCGCGCTACCAGTCCGAGCTGCGCCGCCTGCTGCGCGAGGACTACGGCGATGCCTCGCTGTTCGTGCTGAAAGACCCGCGAGTCTCGCGCTTCGTTCCACTGTTGCGCGACGTGGTCGCGGCCGAGGGCATCGCGCTGAAGGCGGTGTTGGTGGTGCGCAATCCGCTGGAGGTGATCGACTCACTGGAGCGGCGAAGGGAAACCTGGGCGCAGGACTATACGCGCGCCGACGCGGCGCTGCTGTGGCTGCGCCATATGCTCGATGCGGAGGCCGCAAGCCGCGATGTCACGCGTGCCGTTGTCTCCTACGACGGCCTGATGCGGGATTGGCGAAGCAGCGTCGGCCGGTTGACCGGGCGGCTTGACGTACCGTGGCGATATGACCGTGATGAGGTGGCTGGACTGATCGAGAGCTTCCTCACCCCGCTCCAACGTCACCATGCGCGCAGCACGGAGGATGTGCGCCTCGATCCCATGATGCAGACCTGGATCGGCGACAGCTACGAAGCGCTGTTGGTGCTGGAAAGCGCTCCGGAGTCGCCGGCCGCGTTGCGAATACTAGATCGCGTCCGGCGCGAATTCGATCACGCCGCGCCGGTGCTCAGGCGGCTCGTTGCCGAGGTGCGCGAGCGCCACCGGGCGGAGGCGGCTGGCTTGGCGGAGACGGTAGCCACGCGCGAGGCGGAGGCGGCGTCGCTCAGATCGGAGTTGTCGATCGCGCACGGGCATGCGCTGTCCACAGCGACAGCGCTTCGGGAGCATCAGGAGAAGATGGCGGAGCTGGACGCGGCCCGGGTGAGAGCGGAGACGGCTAAAGCGCAGGCACACGAACAACAGCTAGCTGCACAGGCCAACTTACAACGCGATCACTCAGCGCAAATGGAGGTCGCCGGCCGCCAGCTGGCCGAAGCTGCCGCGAACGCCAAGGGACGGGATATTCAACTTAAAGAATTGTCGCAGGTGGCCGAGTCTGCAAGCAGCCGCGCCGAAGAACATGCCGAGAGAGTTCAGCAGTTGACGGACGAGCTTGTATCGGAGCGGGGCTGGCGCAGCGTCAACGAGCCGAAACTGCATCATGTTGAGGCAGAAGTTACGCGACTGTCGGGGATTGAGAAAAGCACGTCTTGGCGAGCGACGGCTGGGTTTCGGTGTGCGGCCCACCGGCTGCCCAAATCGGTGCGGCAGAACGCCAGGCGCGTGCTGAAGGCGGCGTGGTGGGCCGCGACACCGCTCGAGATCCCGGCGCGGTTACGGGAACGCAGCCATCGAACGCAATCCCTACTGAAACCCGAGATGCCGGCGATTACCGGTTTGAGGCAAGTGGTGCGGCGCGCCTTTGATGCGCGACGCGATCTCGGGAGCTGGCGCAACGTCGCTACGCGTGCACAACAACACCTTGCAGCCAAGGGGGCCATGGGAACATTGTCCGACTTGGCGATCCCGCCAGCGCTTCCTTATGTTGCCAGCCTAGTCGACGGCTCTGATGCCAGGCAATCACCGATTCGCCGCAGGTATAACAGCATTCGAAGTGAAACGACGGTTAGACTTACAACTAAGTCAACAAGCCGATCGGTAAACGCATCGGGACCGACGATTTCAATTTTGATGCCAGTTTACAAAGTTAAATTGTCATATCTCGAAAGGACTATAGAAAGCGTGTTGCGGCAAGCGTACGAGCGCTGGGAACTATGTATTGTCGACGATTGCTCTAATTCGCCAGCCATTGATATGTGCTTACAAAGATATGCTGCCCTAGACCCCAGAATCAAACTCTTCCAGTCGCCGACCAATATCGGCATTTCTGCAGCCACCAATCGCGCCCTAGCCATGGCAACAGGAGATTTCTGTTGCCTGGTTGACCACGATGATTTGCTCACTAACGATGCCCTGGATTGCGTGGCCGGAGCCGTGCTGTCTACCCCTGCGCTGGATATAATTTACTCTGATGAATGCAAAATTGGCGAGAGTGACGAGGCAGACGAATTATACTTCAAGCCCGATTGGGATAAGTATCTGCTTGATAACGTCATGTTTACAGGGCACCTCTCCACCTACCGGACTGCTTTGGTCCGCGATCTTGGCGGCTTCAGGTCCGAGTATGACTTGTCGCAAGATTATGATCTGGCCCTGAGGGCGACCGAGCGAACCGAATCAATATTTCACATTCCAAGAATTCTATATGGCTGGCGAAAGCACCCAAACTCGGCAGCAAGCGGCGGGAAACCAGAGGCCAGACTGACAAATATAGCGGCGCTCCAGGATGCCGCCAACCGTCGCGGATACAATGCCAGGGCCGTGGCGCTCCCAACTGCCAATCGCCTGGTCCGTGATCGCACGAGTTTCAAGCAGTCGGTGTCGATCATAATACCTTCGGACAATGCGTCTTTCATCCGGAAATCTGTAGATTCAATAACTCTTAGCACTACCTTTCAGAACTATGATATCATAGTCGTTACCTCTACCAAGCTGATTTCAGCATTGACCAGCGATTGCGCCTTTGACCATCGCGTAAAATTTTCCGCTTACGATGCCGCTTTTAACTTTTCGGAAAAGTGCAACGTGGGCGCCAGGGCCAGCAGTGCTGACATCCTTATTTTTTACAACGATGATGTGCGCGTTATCAGCAGCGATTGGATTGAGTGCCTGCTCGACTATCTTGCGCTCGACGAGG
>JAYUAJ010000402.1:0-8268 GCA_043741375.1 Hyphomicrobiaceae bacterium
CCTCAACGCGGGCTAGACGCTCGTCCACATTGGTGAGACGCTCCTCTACGCGGACTAGGCGCGGTTTCATATCGGCGATGTCGGCCTGGATCCGTTTCAGGATTTCAAACACGGCCGACTGCAAATTGTCGTTTTCACTCATAAATAGAACATAACATAAACACCGGTAATTGCAAGGGGTGATTCGCGCGCCCGCCTACCCTTCCTTCTCATGGAAATGATCGTAGATCGCCTCGGCCATCGCTTCGCTGATGCCGTCGACAGTCATCAGATCGGCGACCCCGGCGCGCGACACCGCCTTGGCCGACCCGAAATGCTTCAACAGCGCGCGCTTTCGTGACGGTCCAATCCCGGCGACCTCATCCAGCGGGTTGACGCCCATCTCCTTCTTGCGTTTGGCGCGGTGCGTGCCGATGGCGAAGCGGTGCGCCTCGTCGCGCAGGCGCTGCACGAAGTAGAGCACCGGATCGCGTGGCTCCAGCATGAAGCTGTCGCGGCCGGGCATGTGAAAATGCTCGCGGCCGGCGTCGCGGTCAGGGCCTTTGGCGACGCCGACTATGGGCACGCCGGTGACGCCGAGTTCTTCGAGCACTCCGCGGGCCGCTGACAGCTGGCCTTTGCCGCCGTCGATCAGGACCAAGTCGGGCCAATCGGGGAGGTCGTCCGAGAGCAGATCTTCGGCGGCGGAGTCGTCGGCCTCTTGGGGCAGGTCTGACCCGATAGTCCGTGCCCCCCCACCCCGGCCCTCTCCCACCAGGGGGGAGGGGGCGCCGACCGCGTCGACGTTGCTATTTGAGAAAGGCACTGTCCCATCCACTGCGTCCCCTCCCGCCTTGAGGGGGAGGGCCACGGTGGGGGGTGTCCCACCCTCGGCACCTTCAGCCTTCAACAGCCTCGCAAACCGACGCCTTAGCACCTCGCGCATCATCGCAAAATCGTCGCCCGAGGCCAGCCCCTCAGCTTTCATATTGAACTTGCGGTACTGACCCTTCACGAACCCCTGGGGGCCGGCGACGATCATGGCGCCAATCGCGCTCGCACCCTGGATGTGGCTGTTGTCGTAGACCTCCACCCGGCGCGGCGGCTCGCTCAGTCCAAAGACCTTCCCGACGCCCTCCAACAGACGCCCTTGCGAGGAATTCTCAGCCAGCCGCCGCCCCAGCGCTTCGCGCGCATTGGCCAGCGCATGATCGATCATGTCCGTCTTGGCTCCACGCTGCGGAACCTTGATCTCGATCTTGCGCTCGGCCTTCAGGCTCAGCGCCTCCTCCAGCAGTTCGCGCCCCGGCACATCATGCGAAATCAGGACCAGCCTCGGCACAGGTTTGTCGTCATAGAATTGGCCGATGAACGACTCCAAAACCTCCTCCACCTCCAACGTGCGATCAGCGCGCGGGAAATAGGCGCGGTTGCCCCAATTCTGGCCGGTGCGGAAGAAAAACACTTGGATGCAGGTGAGTCCGCCCTCCTGATGGGCGGCGAAAACGTCCGCCTCTTCGATACCCTCGGGATTGATGCCCTGAAAGGCCTGAGTGTGCGAAATCGCCTGCAGGCGGTTGCGGTATTGCGCCGCCATTTCGTAGTCCTGCCGCTCCGCCGCCGCCATCATGGCCGCCTGCAAGTCGCGCCGCAGTGCGCCGCTGTCGCCCTTGAGAAAGCGCGTCGCCTGGTCCGCTAGGGCGGAATAGTCCTCGAGCGAGATCTCGCCCGTACAAGGCGCCGAACAGCGCTTGATCTGGTGTAGCAGGCAGGGCCGGGTCCGCGCCTCGTAGTAACTGTCCGAGCACGTTCGAATGAGGAACGCGCGTTGCAGCGTGTTGATGGTGTTGACCACCGCTCCCGCCGAGGCGAAGGGCCCAAAATAGTCGCCCTTGCGTTTGCGCGCCCCGCGGTGCTTGACGAGTTGCGCCGCCACATGGTCGCGAGCGATCAGGATATAGGGGAAGCTTTTGTCGTCCCTGAGCAGCACATTGAAGCGCGGCCGGAAACGCTTGATGAGGTTGGCTTCCAGCAGCAACGCCTCGGATTCCGTGCGCGTGGTCACGAATTCCATATTGGCGGTGGAGGCGATCATGCGCGCGATGCGCTGGGTATGGCCGCCGATGCGCGTGTAGTTGGAGACGCGCTTTTTCAGCGAGCGCGCCTTGCCGACGTAGATCACCTCGCCGGTCGCATCGATCATGCGGTAGACGCCAGGCGTCAGCGGCAGGGTTTTCAGGAATCGCGCGATGACGTCGGGGCCGCTCTCGCCGGTGGCGGCGGGCAGCGGGTCTGCAGGGTCAGCGTCCTGGCCGGGCGTGTCGGAGATCGCGCTCATGCCACTGATTATAGCGGCAAGCGCGCGCGTACAAAGTCCTCAGTCGTTCGGTCCCGCCGGCGCCTTGGTATGGCGCGACAGGATGCGCAAGGCAGCGCCGATAGCGCGACGCACCGGCGCCGGGCCGCTCTTGGCCAGCGACTGCAAGCGCGGGCGGAACGTGTGCAGGTAGACCGCTTGGTAGAGCCAACCGAGTAGCCCGTTCGAGACCGCGTAGTCAGCCACGCCAACGGTCTTATCGGTCCATTCCAATTTGTAGGGCGCGGCCGGGGCCATGAAGTCGAACGTCGTCACACCCTCGGCGATGGCGTCCGCAAGCATGGTCTCCAGAATCAATATCCCAGGACTGAATTTTTCGGCCGAAGGATCATAAGAGGTAAAATGCAGGCCTCGGTAGGTCGCGTCGCTGACCGTGATTTTGGTTGCGACCGCCTTGCCGTCAATCGTCAACTCGACGACGTCGCAGCCGGCGCGCCGGTCTGAACTCGCGGAGGCGTCGCGGAAGAAGGCGTCGAAACGCGGATCGGTGACAGCGGTGGAGACGAGCCCTTCGCTGCGCAGCCAATCGCGCTTGCGTTCCATGGCCAGCGCCACAGCGGCGGCTTGTTCAGGCGACCCGGCGACGCGGTGGCACGCGACGGCGCCGACCTCTTCCATCCGGTGGCGTTTAAGGCGGCGGTTTTTGCGGTCCTTGCCGCTGAAGCGCTGGTTGAAACTCTCGAAGCTCGTTTCGCCCGTCAGATCGATGTAGGGCGCACGTTGCTCATTGCCCCGCTGCACGCCGAGCTTGCGCATGAGGGAGCCGATGGCGCTGTCATCGCGCACCTTTCGCAGCTGCACCAGATCGGCGCCCAGACCAATGCGCACGTAATCCCAACCTTGCACGAGCCAATCGGCAGACCGCGTGTCCGCTCGATCAATCAGCACCTCGCCATACTGGCTGACGGGCATGCCCATGAAGGTCGCAATCTTCAGGCCGGCGAGCCGTTGCGTCACCATGGGCCAGATCGAGACGATCTCGCCGTCATGACGCCCTATCGCCACGGCTAGCCTATTGTCGCCGCCCGCGAGGTAGTTGCGGCACCAATGCCAGTTCCAGTTGTAGGTAAGAAAGACCTTACCCGCAGGTGGTGATATGCGCGCGTGCAGAACGAGCCATTCGGCCTCGATCCGCTCGAAATCTGCAAGGCTGGTGACGAGTTGCCAATTCAGCGCGGGTGCGGCGCAGCTCTCTTCGCGCGCCTTCCCTAAGACCGTCCCCGCAACTTCAGGCTCGGCAAGATCAAGAGCTATCGCTCCGCCAGCACGCATAAACAAACTCCCCGCACTTACGCGAGGAGTTCAGAGCAAAGACTATGCCAGGATAAAGCCGTCGCTTAACGACGGCACGGGCGCGCTTCGACCGTGCAGGTCCAGCCACCGCCGGTCGAGCAATTTATCGTCTTGCTGTGCGCCAGGCTGAAATGCCGGAAGGCGCTGCCATATTCGAAGTCGACCAAGCCGGCCCAATTTTCAGCGGCGTTCGCCAATGCGGCACCTTTGGAGGACCCGCTACCCACGCCGGAATGAAAGTGGTCCGGCATGCAGCAGGCTCCGCCCTCGAGCTGGGTTTCGCGCCAAGTGCCGGAGATCGCACAGGACGACGCCGCGCTGGCGCTGCTGCTCTTATCGACGGAGGCGCCAGCGAACAATGCGCAGGCTGCCAAGGCGGAAACGGCAAGGAGAGAGCTCGTCAGGCGCATGGGATTCCCCGTTGGATTGCTTCTGAGAACGCAAAGACAAGATATTGGGCCTCCTACCCCGAAGTGCGATGCGCGGAGCGAAAGCAATGTCCTTATTGACAAAATTAGTGGTGTGGCGGAGCGCTTGGCAAGCCACTTTTGGCGCAAATGCGACCAAATGTGGCTAGTGGTCGCCGATTGTCCCGGCCTGTGGCCAGGGGGACACGGGAGTTGCGGGCAAAGCGTTCTTCTCACTTGCCGCCACCCGCACGGACAACGCGCGCTAGCGCTTCGGCGGCCGCAACCCTTCATTGCGCTTTCGAAGGAAGAACGCTGCCGACCTTATTGTTCCCCGTAAGTTCTAGTAGTTCTTCGTCGAACTCGGCATTTTGCGCGCGCCGCCGGTCGGCCAAACTCCGGAAAAACGGTCTCCAAAACTTGCTCGCTTCTTCTTGGCAAGCTTTCTCGATGCCATCTGCTTCGACCCCCCAGCCGGTTGCGCCAGTAAAGACAAAGTGCATGTCGGTTGTCAGACGTAGGGTCGATTTTATGAAGTCGTCCAAGTGTCCTAATATAAACGCTTCCGGCTCGACAGTCAGGCCACTAGCGTGCGCGATGAACCTCTGTCGCCAAGGAAAAAGCACGTCCCGGAGATCAAGAAAGGTCCGATCATATGGATTTCCAATTTTCCATAGCGGCACAACGTTTCTGAGGAAGGACTCGATCAACCCCGCATTCTTTTGAGCCTGAGCTACGCTCGACGCTAGCGGGCACCCTAAGTCAACGACCCAATCAACACTCTTGAGCCTTTCTCTTCGCTCGGGCACTTCCAGATATTTGGCGATCCCGCAAAGTGAGAATTTAAATCTCTCATTCTCGATAGACGCCACGTCGAAAGTACTCCGATCGAAGGGATCAGAAAGCCGATAGGCGCCTAAGAGCGCGTCTCGAAGTAATGATCCGCGAACGATGTCTAACGAATCTGGGCTAGAGTAGAGTTTTAGGCCACTTTTGGCCTCCGGGTCCCCGAGCGCATCGTTGATCGCGTGCCACTGGGCCCAGGTCTCGGCAGCAGTGCGGGCCTCCCGCAACAACAAGCCAACATAATTTTGGATTGCGAATTCCGCCCCTATTAATCCCGACCTCGCCTCACTCGACCCTTGCGCTGCCGCATTCTGTGCCCGCTGTCGAGCCTCTGTGATGATGTCCAAATCTGAATTTTTCATCGGCCGTTCATCCCGGATTCCGTTGGCTCAAATTTTCCTGGGTCAAACACGTGCCAAAGGTCGACGAGGCTCTTGGCGATTTCTAGGTTCTTCAAACTTAGCGGGAATCTCCGCCGGAGGGTCGCTTCAGGCACATTGTGACCACCATTTGCGACGCGCTGCTGGACACCTGCGATCGACGCTTCGACATTCGGCAGGCGCAAGTAATGCATCTCAACGAAATAGCCACTGGCACGCCAAATGGGGATATTCTGAATATAGCTAAACCCGCTGAGCGTCGTTTCGAGCGAAATGTCTTTCAGCCGGTCAATGTTGTCGTTGATGCCTTGAAGGAGTTCCTTCACGGCGAGAAGGTCTGCTCTCGGCTCCGACAGACCTTGTGAACGAAGTCGACGGGCGAAATGATCAGCATTCAAAAACGTATAAGTCCGCCGCGCACTCAGTAGGTACTTAAGCGCATACGTCGTTTTCCCGGCGCCGTTCGGTCCCGCAAATATCAGTAGTGCGGGACGCTCCGTCACCCTTTCTTCTCCACCGCCGCCACCCGAACCGACAGCTCGCGCAGCTGCTTGGGCGTCGCCTCGGTCGGCGCGCCCATCAGCAGGTCTTCGGCCTGCTGGTTCATTGGGAACAGCGAAATCTCGCGCAGGTTCTTGGCGCCGACCAGAAGCATCACCACGCGGTCGACGCCGGCCGCCATGCCGCCGTGGGGCGGGGCGCCGTATTGGAATGCGCGGTACATGCCGCCGAACTTTTCCTCCACCACATCGGCGCCCAGGCCGGCGATGCCGAAGGCCTTGATCATGGTCTCGGGCTCATGGTTGCGGATGCCGCCGGACGCTATCTCAAAACCGTTGCAGACGATGTCGTATTGGAAGGCTTTCAGCGCCAGCCGCTTTTCGTCCGTGTCGGCTAAGACCAGCGCCGCCGCCCCGCCCTGGGGCATCGAGAACGGGTTGTGGGCGAAGTCGATCTGCTTGTCCTCCTCGTTCCACTCGTAGAACGGGAAGTCGGTGATCCAGGCCAGCGCGAAGCGATTCTCGTCGATGAGCTTCAGCTCAGCGCCGATGCGATCGCGGGCGAGACCGGCGAACTTGTAGATTTTGTCCGGGTTGCCGGCGGCGAAGAATACGGCGTCGCCGGTCTTGAGGCTCACCTGCTTCTGGATCGCGATGGCGCGCTCCGGCCCGATATTCTTGGCGACCGGCCCCGCGCCGCCCTCTTCACCCTCGCGCCAGAAGATATGCGCGAGGCCCGGCTGGCCCTCGCCCTGCGCCCATGCGTTCATGCGGTCGCAGAAGGCTCTTGAGCCGCCGGTGGGAGCCGGTATCGCCCAGATGCGGACCTTCGGGTCCTTCTCGATCATGCCGGCGAACACTTTGAAGCCGGAGCCACGAAAATGCTCAGTGACCTCCTGCATCTCAATCGGGTTGCGCAAATCCGGCTTGTCGGAACCGTATTTGGCCAGCGCCGTGGCGTGGGGAATCCGCCGCCAACCCTTGTCGACATTTTTGCCGTCCGCGAACTCCTCGAACACGCCTGTGATCACCGGCTCCATGGCGGCGAACACGTCGTCCTGCGTCACAAAACTCATCTCCACGTCGAGCTGGTAGAACTCGCCCGGCAGCCGGTCGGCGCGCGGATCCTCGTCGCGAAAGCAGGGGGCGATCTGGAAATAGCGGTCGAACCCGGACACCATCAGCAGTTGCTTATACTGCTGCGGCGCCTGCGGCAGGGCGTAGAATTTTCCCGGATGAATGCGGGACGGCACCAGGAAATCGCGCGCGCCCTCGGGCGAAGATGCGGTGAGGATAGGCGTGGCGAACTCATTGAACCCCGCCTCGGCCATGCGCTTGCGCATAGAGCGGATAATCGCCTGCCGCGTCATGATGTTCTTGTGCAGCGTCTCGCGGCGCAGGTCGATAAAGCGGTATTTTAGGCGGATGTCCTCGGGATAGTCCGGCTCGCCGAACACCGGCAGCGGCAGTTCCTCGGCCTTGGATAGGATTTCGATTTCGGTGGCGATCAGCTCGATCTCGCCGGTCGCGAGACTGAGGTTGTCCGTGGACTCGCCTTGCTTCTCCTTGTTCGTGCTGAGCGGACGCTTCGACACTTTGCCGTCGATGCGCACGACCCATTCCGAGCGCAGGCTCTCTGCCGTCTTAAAAGCCGGTGATGATGGATGGGCCACCACCTGGGTGACGCCGTAGTGATCGCGAAGATCGATAAACAGCACGCCGCCGAGATCGCGCACCCGGTGCACCCAGCCGGAAATGCGCGCCGTCGTGTCGATGTCGGTTTTGCGCAGCGCCCCGCAGGTGTGCGTGCGATAGCGATGAATTGGGGCGGTCGCCATGGGCGAGGTTCCTTCGTGCAAATCACGGGTGTTTGGCCGCGAATGGCACACGAGGGATAAGTGTTGTCAAGGCGTGGACGCAGGGTGCAATAGGCGTTCTCCACGCCGTATTGCACCCTGCACGGGACCGGTTGCGAGGCGGTGCAATACCCCAACGGGCCGATTGCACCCTACGTCACGACGCCTTCGCCATCTTCGCCAGCCGCGCTTCCCAGGCGAAGGCGTGCTTGACGATGGTGTCGAGGTCATCCAGCTGCGGCTTCCAGCCAAGCTGGTTGCGCAGTCGATCGGCATTGGCCACCAGCGCTGCCGGATCGCCGGCGCGGCGCGGTGCGAGGTTGACCTTGAAGTCCAGGCCACTGGCTTTTTTCACCGCCGCGATCACGTCCAGCACCGAATACCCCTTACCGTAGCCGGCGTTAAAGACGTCGGACTTGCCGCCAGCCCGCAGATGCTGCAGCGCCGACATATGGGCGCGGGCGAGATCGCTGACGTGGATGTAGTCGCGCACACAGGTTCCGTCGGGCGTGTCGTAGTCGGTCCCGTATACCTTCAACTCGGCATGCTGGCCCAGCGCGGTTTGGCAGGCCACCTTGATGAGGTGGGTGGCGCGCGGCGTGGATTGGCCCGTACGGCCTTTCGGATCGC
>JAYUAJ010000403.1:0-3548 GCA_043741375.1 Hyphomicrobiaceae bacterium
TCATGGCCAGACACGAACATGCGGTTGGGGTCGCCGCCGAATTTCGCGATGCTGCGTACTGCCACATCGAAACCGTAGAGCCCGTCCTCCCAGCCTTCCGGAAACATCACGTTTGGGGCCAGCCGGTAGCCAACGCTTACCAACGTGATGCCGCGCGCATTCAGAACGGGAGCGAGATAGGCGAACCAGTCCTTGGAGCCGTTGGTCCAGTTGCCGCCGTGGTAGAACACCACGACCGGGCCGGTCGGGCGTTTGGCGGGAAACACCAGCACCGACTGCATCGGGTCGTCGCCGTAGCTGAGCAGGATGCCGCCGTGGGCGCCGCCCCGCTTGAGAGCTTCGCGGCCGAAACGCTCCGCGCCGGGGGACATGGGTTCGCTAAGCGGAACATCGTCAAGCGGCATCGGCTACTCCCAACATCAGGCCGGAACCAGGCGAGAATGCGCGAGAATGGTCGATTTTCGGTAAACGGCCTAGCGCCTGTCAGCTCCTCTTTGAATCGATTCAAGGCTCTGGAAAGCCGCTTCACACTCCGCAAGCGCCCTAGCGCCCGGCAAATACCGAGAACCGCATGTTGAGATAGGCCAGCACCATGGCGGCTAGCGAGGCGACGAAGATGGCGAACGGCGGCCAGAGCGCCGGATAGAGCCAAAGCAGTGCAGCGAATACGGCATAATTGAAGGCCGCCGCAAGCCACGCGAGGGCGGCGAAATGCAGGAATTCGCTCAACCGCGGCGGCCCCGGCATCGGGAATGTCACGGTGCGATTGATCGCCCAGGAAACCACCATGGCCACCGAGATGCTCAGGGGGCGGGCGACCAGCGGCGCAACGGCGAGACCGGCGTGGAGGGCCTGAAACACAGCGACATCGGTGACGAAGGCCAACCCGCCGGCCAATAGAAAACCGCCGTAGTGGGCCATCCGGCCCTTGAACGTGGACGTTTCAGACACGCCAGGACTGCCAAAGGTCGGGGCAGCTGCGGTCCGGCCGCCAGAGCCGCTCAGGCAGCCCGTGCGCACCTTGCAGAACCTTCATCTCCTGCTCGCGCCGTACCGTCACCCAGTCTCGGGTGGCCAGCAGCGCGTCGGCATAGCCCGGGTGGCACATGATAAGGTGGCGCGGCCCCGCGTAGGCGAAACTGGCCTCGATCTCGGGCCGGTAGGGGCGGTCAGTCTGGTACTCGGAATGACCGGAGAATCCGTCATTGACGGCGTGGCCAGCGGCGCGGGCGGCGCTGCCAAATCCGGCAACCAGCCAGGTCAGCTTCAGAGCCTTGCGCACGAACCTGCCGCGCAGCACGATCCGATCCGGCCGATCGGCCGGGTTTCGCACCAGCATGGGCGGCCGGCCAGCGCCAAAGCGCTTCAGCGCCGCCAGCACGGCTCCCCCGATCACGGGTAAGGCGTGGGCATGCTGATGGCCGTCAAGATAGTCAGGCGGATAGCCAACCTGATCGGCAAAGCGCGTCAGCTGGCGGAAGGTTTCGGCCTCGATCTCGGCGGGATCAATGGCCCGTCGCAGGGACCGGTGGACCAGATCGACGATCGGAGGAAGCTCGCCCGAGGGGGCCAAGCCCGGCATGGCCCCGAGCGGGGCGGCAACTGTGAGATTGAGATGCAGTCCGATGGCCACTTTTCCGCGCAGGGCCACAAGGCGCTTGGCCTGACTCGGCCACTCGGGAAAGGTCACAAACGAGGAGGTCGAGGACAGCCGGCCGGCGGCCACAGTTTCTTCGATACCTGCCGATACGGCATCACTGATTGCAAAGTCGTCAGCACACAACAGAACCTTGCGCCCTGCCGGGATATGCGCAATGCCGCCGTCGACGATCGAACTCACACGTGCCCTCCGCCATTGGCTGGACGCGGCCGGTCTATCACGCGTGCGGATCCTGCAGGTGTCGCAAAGCCAACCTCTTCGGCAACCAGGAACAACGGACGCGCCTTGACCTCCTCATAGACCCTGCCGAGATACTCACCAACAATGCCAAGCGACACAAGCTGCACGCCACTGAGGAACATGATTGAAATTATCAAAGACGGAAAGCCCGGTCGATCAATGCCATACAGCAGCGTGTAGACAAGAAAGTAGAACCCATATCCCACCGCGCCAAGCGAAATCAGCAGCCCAAGCACTGCGGAGATGCGCAATGGTACGGTCGAGAACGAAAAGATGCCGTCGAGCGCGAAATGAATGAGCTTTCGAGGACTCCATTTGGCGAACCCAGCCTTGCGCTCGGCGACCCGGTAGGGAACGCCGACGGAGGGAAATCCGATCCAGGAATAGAGGCCCTTGTTGAATCGCTCGCGCTCGCCAAAGCGGTTCATGGCGTCGACCGCGCGGCGCGACAGTAGGCGAAAATCGCCGGCCCCCGGCGGCAGCGCGGTGCGCGAGAGGGTCTTGAACAGACGGTAGAACAGGCGCGCCAGGTAACGCCGGATGGGGCCATCGGTATTGCGGTCAATGCGCTGGCCGTAGACAATGTCAAAGCCGCTGCGCCACTGCGTGAGAAACTCCGCGATGACTTCGGGCGGATGCTGCAGATCGGCATCGATCAACACTGCGGCGTCACCTTGCGCGTAGGCCAGGCCCGCAGCGATCGCGCGCTCCTTGCCGAAATTGCGGCTGAGCGAGATGGCGCGGAAGCGTGGGTCGGAGGTATGCAGATCGCGCAACCCGGCCAACGTGCTGTCAGTTGACCCATCGTCGATTGCGATCACCTCCCAGTCGATGTCCAGGCCGCCGAGCACGGTGCGCAGCCGCAGTGAGAGCTCGCCCAGATTGGCAGCCTCGTTCAGCACGGGCACAATGACAGACAGAAGCTGTTGCGGCATCGGGGGAAAGTTCGGTTGGTTGCGGGGTTCGAGCCCGGTCAGGCCGGGGGAACAATGGCATAGCCGATCAAAAGCGGCTGCGCACCGGTAAAGAGCGGCCACTGAAACTGCTCGAAATGGGCTGGCTGATTGCCGGCAATGGGCGCGATATCGAGCGGAATGCCAGCAGCCGGGTCGCCTGCTTGCCAGACCAGCAGCGCGCCTTCGCGCTTCAAGCGCTCGGGCGTGATCCAGGGAGCGGTATCGAAATTGCCATTGGTGAAGATCGAGGGCATGTCGCCGGGGCTTAGCGCCACCAGCCCGGCGGTCCAGAAATCGCCCGCCACGATGCGCAGTGGCTTTCCAGTCTGTTTCTGCCAGATCGCCTGGAACCGGCGGTTCATCTCGGCTTGCGGCCAACCCTGGCGCTTGGGCCTGCCCGTCAGGCGAGGCTCAAGCAGTGTATCGCCGACATAGATGAGCGGCAGGGCCACCAGCAAGCCCGCCGCCAGCGTCGCCAGCCGCCGCAAGGTCAGGTGGTCGAGCCGCGCCGGCACCAGCACCACCACCAGCAGCCCCAACACGCTGAGCATCGGAGTGCCCCACATGCCGCGCGTGCCTGAGGCCATCATCCAGGCAAGCCATGTGGTCATCAGGTTTGGCATCAGCAGCATGTGGGCGAGGTAACGGATCGACACCGGTGTCGGCTGTGACTGGTCGTTCACCGGGACCGG
>JAYUAJ010000404.1:0-8257 GCA_043741375.1 Hyphomicrobiaceae bacterium
GGCACCGATGGCGCACCTCTGGGCATCGAGATCATCGCCATGGGCCTCGCCGTCATGGCCGAGGAGAACCACGGGACGCGCGGCACGGTGCCGTTCCTGGGCGACGACGACCTGCGCTTTGCCGCCGAAGCCGTGCATGGCGCCGCGACCCCGGAGGCCATCGAGAAAATGCGCCGTGGCTGCGGCATGATCGTCAATTTTCGTAAAGGCCAGGGCGAGGTCTTCACCGCCGGCACTTGCGAATGGGTCGCCGGCCTCATCGATCGCGATCCGTTCGTTGAACGTATTACGCGCAACGTGCTGGATAGGTTTCTGGGCCAACCGGCTTAGCCCCTCACCCGCAAAAACTGCACCTGCGTGTCGCCATAAATGCGCAAATCCTGCAGCGACAGTGCTGGCGGTATGGCCACTTTCACCCCCTCGCGTTCCTCCACCACCACCATGGCGTTCGGCGTCAGCCAACCGCCCATTTGCAAGGATACCAGGGCCATGTCCGCCAATCCCTTTCCATAGGGCGGGTCGAGGAACGCCAAACCGAACTGGCCCATTTGGCTGGCCGGCCCGAGGCCGGTCGCGTCGCGGCGGAAGATCCGGGTGCAGCCGGTGAGGCCCAGCGCCTCGACGTTGTCGCGGATGAGGCCGCGCGCCTCGGCGCTTTCTTCGACGAACAGCGCATACGCCGCGCCGCGCGAAATGGCCTCCAATCCCAACGCGCCCGTGCCGGCGAACAGATCGATGACACGGACACCGTCCAACGCCACTGCCGCAGCGCCATGCGCGAGGATGTTGAACACCGCCTGGCGGGTGCGGTCCGACGTCGGACGCACCGCCTGATCGGTGGGGCTCGCCAAGGCCCGGCCCCGCAATCGCCCCGCAACAATGCGCATGCTGATAAATCCTATTGCGCCGGCGCCGGATCGGCTGCCGCAGCCTCCGCCTCGCCGCTGCGCCAGGCCGCTTTCAGCTGCGCCAACGCTTCTTTGTTATGCGATGCATCCAGCTGCGTGCGCATGCATTCGAGATCGTGCTGCGGCAGGTACCATGAAAAACTGGCGCGCGCCGCATTCTGGAACACCACGTGTTCGAAGCTCAAGGGCTGTCCGTCTTTGCCGCGCACCTTGCGCATCAGCTGCTGCAACGTGTCCAGCTCCTGATCGTTGCGGAACACCATGCTGGCGCCGCGTGACGAGAAAAGGCCGGCCAGCGGACTGACGATGGGCGACAGCGTGCGCAGGAGGGCGCCATCGAGCGTAGGTTTCGGCAGGTCGGCGCACCCCGCTTCCACGGCATCGGGCGCCAGCGCTCCCGTGGGGAAAGCGTTGATCTGCACCAGGATGATACCCGAGGTGTTGGCCGTTATCCAATCGATGACGTCGTGTTGTTTCAGATAGCCCAGCGCAATCGCCATGCCGTAGTCGTCGAAATAGCCGGCGTCCAAGGGATGCAGCGGCGGGATGGTCGGCAGGCTGACGGACGGCGTGATGAGCGGGAAGGTCGCCGACATGCGCACGGCCGTCGCCAAGGTCAGCCCGCGCGCCGCGTCCGGAACCGCCTTGAACAGATCGAGGGTCTGTTGCGCGCCAGCCGCCCCCGTCCCGCTGATGCCGGTCAGATCAAGATTGCTGATCAGCAGGGGCTGCCCGGTCTCGGCGATCATCGGCGACAGGATCAACGACGGCCGCCGCCCGGCCTCCTCCTCGGGCCGCATTTGCTCGAAGGTGACGTTCAGCTTGCCCCACTGCTCATCCAGCGTCCGCCCGCGATCCGAAACCGCCCGTCCCGGCCGAAACGTGTTGAACAGGTCCTTCTGCACCAGCTGCTGGGTGATCGGCGACAGGCTGTCGTAGCTCGGTTCGCCCTCCGGCAGGCCATTGGCGCGGCCGATGTCGTGCGCGATCATCTCCTCGATGCCGGTGCCTTCGGGCATGCCGGCGAGCGTCTCGGGTGAGAGGGTGGTGAAATAGGCCGCCGGCACCATGCCGCCCGAGGAACCGCTGAGCAGCCGGACGCCGTTGACAAAACCCTGCAATGGTTTGCCGGCCGCGCTTTCGGCACGCAGGCGGTCCAGCACCAGCGCGCCCCAGAAGGCCGCGCGATAGGCGCCGCCGGAAATGGCGACCACCACCAGCTTGGGCAGCCCGGTCTTGTCTCCGGCGCTGTCGCCAAGCCGCAGCGATTTCAGCCCGCGCAGCGAGGCTGCACGCGGCACCTGGCGGAATTCGTTGCCGCCGCCGCCACTGCCCGCGCCCGTGCCGCCACCGCGCCCGCACCAGAGCGGATGGGTGGCGTCGTGCTTGCCGCTGCCCCCGCGTCCGCCCGCACGGTCGCAGGCCGCATACTGAGCGTCCATACCGGGAAAGCGATAGGGGTAGGCGTCGCCTCCGCGCAGCAGGGCCGCCAGAGCGAACACCGCCATGATGGCGTAAAAGCGCATGCGCTCGACGATGAAATTGAGTGCCACATAGCCGCCCAACGCCACACCCACCAGGGCGAAGATCGCCACCGCCGGCAGTTGCACCGCGACCACAATAATGCCCGCCCACGCCAGCACGTACATGAACCAGAGGATGACCACGCGCCAGATGATGTTGTCCCAGGCGACCCAGGTGGCGATGCGCGGCGCCCTAGTGTCCAGCCAGCGCTTGATGCCGAAATGGCCGGTGGTGATGGAGCTCAGGCCCCGCTCGACCAGCCAGGCCACCGACAGGACGATCAGCGACAGGACGATACCCGTGAGCCATCCCAGTACCGCCCGCTGCCCCTCGCCATTGTGCAACGGGGCGATGGCGTCGGAGGCGGGATAGAACAGGGCGAGCAGCGGAAAGATCGCCAGGATGACAATGCGCAGGCCGAGACTGGGCAGCTGCTGATGGAATTTTGGGCCGCGCGAGCGCAGTGAGTTTGGCGGCGGGGACGGCGCGTCGAGGTCCACGGCAAACACCCAGGCGGCCCCGGCCAGCATCACGGCCAGGAGTTCGGTGAAAAAGCTCGGGCTTTGCAACAGAATGCCCGGCGACAGACCCACCAGCTGCCGGTCCTCGCGGAACAGATAGGCGACGCCGTAATCGAGCAGAATGCTGCCGCGAATGGCCAAGCACACCCCCCCGAGCAGGATCAGCAGCATGAACCAATGCCGCCCGAGCCGGTTGAGAAAGTCCAGCACCGCGCTGAAGAGGGCGGCCACGGGGTTGCGGTTCTTTATGCGCGAAAGACCGTCGAGGTCAGAGTGTTCCATGCCCGTCAGCCCTCAGAGTGCGTCGTGGCAGCCAGGGATGTGCGTAGTTGTGAAAGCGGGCAGCACAAGGGCGAAGCGCCGCTGGCGGCCGGCGCGACGAAGGAGTGTCGCCAGCGGCAAGCAGAGGCTCTTCCCCGCTGGCGGCCGGCGCGACGAAGGAGTGTCGCCAGCGGCAAGCAAAGACTCGTCGTCATGCCAAGCATGACAACGGGAGCGCAAGCGCCGGTCGGTCGCGGAGTGAGATATTTGATGCGGCCTTCCGGCGCTCACACCGCGGAGATTTTGGCAGTGGTATTGCCAGGTCCTCAAACCGGCCCCATCGAAAGACCGGCCCTTGGAGGGGCGCAACCGTCCAGCCTCCGGATCTCCTGGGTCCGTCCATGCGTGTTCCAACGCAAGGCCCCGAGCATCCGGCCACCGCAGTCCCCTACTACGCGCATGACGGTCATGACGGCGTCCCGTGCAGCAGGCGATGAGGGGAGAGTAGAGTAGTGTGGAGTAGTTGTGAAGTAAAAATAGTATTGGATGGTTAACTACTGCGGGACTGTTGTTGCCAATCCTAGGGGTAAAAATCGACGTAGAGATTCCGGACCGCGATGCCCGAAGGCTCGCGTAACAGGGATCGGCGGAATCGTCATGGTTGCTGGATCTCGGACAGCGGACCCGGGCGGGGGATTGCGCGCTACCCCATCGTTATCCGCAAGACGCCCTCGTGCAATCTCCAACAAGGCCGCGACGACGTACGGCCGCAGCAACCTTCCTGTGGGCTGCTACGGGCTAAATCATCACCTTCATTATCTTCGGCGAGGTGGACGCCGCTACCGAATCGGTTCCCTGAATCGCACCAAATCATGGGAGGGCGTTATGGTTGCCATTTCTGCTCGCCGATCTGAGGACGCAATTTTGCGCGGCATCCGCATCAGTAGTCGATACGACAAGCCGCACGAGGTCGCGCATATGCGCGGTGTCGTCGAGTCGATGTCGTACGCCACGGCCTGCCATATCGATTCCATATGGTGCGACAGCAAGGCGTGCGCACTCTACTTCGTTACCTTGAAAGACGGCACATCCGATGATTGCGTGCAGAATGACATGGCGCGGGATGTGCGTCGGCTGGCGGCCACAATGGTGTGGAAGTCGCTATCGGCAGCCGGACAATCGACTTCGGCCCGTGGTGGCCAGAGTACGAATTGGAAACGCACTGACATGACCCGCAACACCGAGATAGGCGAGGTTGCCCGTCACCGTCCGGGCGACCTGAGTGTTGTTGCCCCCCGCTAATCGAATTGCTCTCCAGTATTGCGCTGGTGAGGCCCGTTAACGGGGTCGAGAGGGTTGGCTGTCCGCATACCGCATTGCGCAGGATTAGCGACTGTCTCTGCACTGAGCTGCGGGCGGAACATACTTAGGCAGGACTTGCGGCGTTGGGTTACGCGCGCGACATCGAACCGACGATCGCCATTATCGTCCGTAGCCGCGCTAACCCAACCTACGAAATTGGGAAAGTCGCCACCCCATCACCCCATCCAACCCCGTCCGCACCCTCCCATTACCCCACCCCCACCAATTCCCCCGCCAGCTCGCGCAGCCCAACCGCCTCAACCCCCTGCGGCAACACCAGCCGCTCGTCCCCCGCGTACACCACCAACCGCCGCGCCGGCCTGAGATCATCGCAGGCGATGTGAAATCCGCGCTCAACTTTCGGCGATAGGCTGCGTTTGACCTCGATGGCCCACAGGGCGCCGCCGGGCAGTTCCAAAAGCAGGTCGATCTCGGCGCCGGCCGAGGTCCGGTAATAGAACGGCGACGTCCAGGCGGGCGCGCACGTGATGAGGGTTTCGATGACGAACCCCTCCCAGCTCGACCCCACAATCGGGTGATCATACAGGGCGTCGCGCGTCGGGATCGCCAGCAGCGCGTGCAGGACGCCGCTGTCGCGGACATAGGTTTTTGGAGCCTTGACCAGCCGCTTACCAAGATTGGCGTGGAACGGTTCGAGCCGGCGCACCAGCAGAAGGTCGACCAGGAGATCGATGTAGCGCGACACAGTCGGTGAACTGACGCTGAGGCTCGCCGCCAAGCGCGCGGCGTTCAGCGGCGTGCCTTGAACGTGCGCCAGCATGGTCCAGAGCCGGCGCAGCGTTTCGGCGGGGATGCGCGGTTCGAGGGCCGGAATATCGCGGCTGAGGTAGGTGCGCAGGAAGTCGCGGCGCCAGTCGCGACTGAGGGCGTCGCTGCGCGCCAGGAAACTCTGAGGAAATCCGCCGCGCAGCCACAGGCTTTCCGGTTTGGCCTTGGCGATCTCGGTGACATCGAGCGGCGCGAGTTCGCGGTAGGTGATCCGGCCGGCCAGGCTTTCCGACGATTGGCGCAAGAGGTCGATCGAGGCCGACCCCAGTATGAGGAACTGGCCAGAGTGCCGTCCTTTTCGGCGACCCTTGTCGATCAGCCCTCGTAAAATTTGAAACAGGTCCGGCGCGTTCTGGATTTCGTCCAGGATAACCAGCTTGTCGGCATGGGAGTCGAGATAGAGAACCGGATCGATCAGCTTGTCCCGGTCCGCCGGATCTTGCAGGTCGAGGTAGATTGACGGGGCGCCCTTGGCGACTGCTAGGGCAAGGGTTGTCTTGCCGACCTGTCGCGGGCCCAGCAGCGCGACAGCGGGTAGCCGTGCGAGATCGGCGCGGAGTTGGGTTTCGAGGCGGCGCTTCAACATCCTTGCATATTTAACATGGCGTGTTCGAATTGCAAGGATGTTTGGGGCGCGATCGTCGTGGCTGACCCGCCGGGCAGTGGGAGATTTCGTAGGGTGCAATGGGCGTTCTTCACGCCATATTGCACCGCCGCTCGAACGTTGCGCCCTGACGGTGCAAAACGGCGAAGATGCCTATTGCACCCTACGAATTCACCCCTCCCTCACCCTAATCATCACCTCCACAATCGCGCTGCCATACCGCGCGATCTTCACCTCGCCCATGCCCGTCACCCCATGCAGCGCGCCAGCGCTGAGCGGCTTTTTGGCGGCCAGCTCATGCAGCGTCCGGTCGTGAAAGATCACATACGGCGGCACGTTTCCCTCGGACGCCAGCCGCGTCCGCAACTCGCGCAAGGCCGCCACCAGCGCCTCGTCGCCCGACGCAACCGGAGCCCCGGCAGCCTTACCCGCCCGGCTGCCCCGCGTGCGCTCGGTCCGTTTCCCGGCCGCAGGCGCCCGCGTCTCCTTGCGCAAGGAAAACGTCGTTTCCCCCCGCAACAGCGGCCGGCAGCTGGGCAGCAACCGCAGCGCGCCGTGCCGTTCGGCATCCGTCTCGATCATTCCTTGCACGGCTAATTGCCGGAACAACCCGCGCCAATCGTTCTCGCTCAACGCCTTGCCAATCCCGAACACCGGCAGCTTGTCGTGGCCGTTCTTGCCGACCCGCTCGTCGCCTTCTCCGCGCAACACGGCGATCACATATCCCGCGCCGAAACGCTCACCCGTGCGGTAGATGGCCGACAGCGCTTTTCGCGCAGCTTCGGTGCCGTCCACCGTCTCGGGCGGAGCGAGGCAATTATCGCAATTGCCGCATGGAGACGAGTCTTGCTCGCCGAAATAGGCCAGCAGGCGCTGGCGGCGGCAGGAGGTGAGCTCCGTCAAGGCCAGCAGCGCGTCCAGCTTTTGCGCTTCTACGCGTTTGCGCTCTTCCCCCGCTTCGCCCTGGGAAATCCACTGGCGCAGCATCACCACGTCCTGCATGCCGTAGGTCATCCAGGCGTCGGCCGGCTCGCCGTCACGGCCCGCGCGGCCGGTCTCCTGGTAATAGGCTTCGACGGATTTCGGCAGGCTGAGATGGCCGACGAAGCGCACGTCCGGCTTGTCGATGCCCATGCCGAAGGCGATGGTCGCGACCATGACGATGCCGTCCTCGCGCAGGAAGCGTTGCTGGTTTTTGCGGCGGAGGTTCGCGTCCATGCCGGCGTGATAGGGGAGGGCCGTGCGCCCCTTGGCCGAGAGGGCGGTGGCCGTTTCCTCCACCTGCTTGCGGCTGAGGCAATAGACGATGCCGGCGTCGCCCTCGTGGTTGTCACGGATGAAATTGAACAGGCGCTCACGCCCAGAACCGTTGCCGCCAGTCTCGATGGTGTAGCGGATGTTCGGGCGGTCGAAGCTGGAGATGAATTTCTTGGCGTTCTGTAGGCGGAGTTGTTCGATGATTTCTTGGCGCGTCGGCTCGTCGGCGGTGGCGGTGAGGGCGATGCGCGGGACGTGCGGGAAGAGATCGGGCAGGCGCGACAGCTGGCGGTAGTCGGGGCGGAAGTCGTGGCCCCATTGCGACACGCAGTGGGCTTCATCGATCGCAAAAAGGGCGATGTTGACGTCGCGCAACAGGTTTAACGCGCGCTCGGTGAGGAGGCGTTCGGGCGCGATGTAGAGCAGATCCAATTCGCCCGCCGCCAGCTTGCGCTCGACCGCGCGCTGCTCGTCGGGCGCCTGCGAGGAGTTGAGGAAAGCGGCGCTGACGCCCAATTCGTGCAGGGCATCCACCTGGTCCTGCATCAGGGCGATGAGAGGGGATACCACTATGCCGGTGCCGGGACGGGCGAGCGCGGGGATCTGGTAGCACAGCGACTTGCCGCCGCCGGTCGGCATCAGCGCCAGCACGTCCTCGCCCTCGATCAGCGCCTCGACGATGCCGGCCTGGTGCAGGCGGAAGGAGGAGTAGCCGAAGGTGGAATGCAGTATGGCTTCCGCACGTGGAAGAGCGTCGGAGGCGGGCAGGCGTTGCGTGGCTGCTGCGGCCATGGAGTGTTGGTTCTCGGGCGACTCGGGTTCGATGGTGCCCCAAGGCTAGCGGCTGGAGTTGACGGCGCAAAGCAGCTTAGGGGTGGGAGTGCCGAAAGCCCACAGGGTGATTGCCGCGGATCAGCGGATGCGGGATATGGGATCATGATCATCACCAGCCTCTCCAACCCGCGCGTAAAGGCGGCGGCAGCGCTTGCCCAAAAGAAGCATCGCGAGGCGGCGGGCGCGTTCCTGCTGGA